>DAIPZI010000078.1:0-6831 GCA_036782275.1 Crocinitomicaceae bacterium | reverse complement strand
TCTTGAAAGAGAAGTGTTGAGGCTTATGGATGGAGGTTGCCAGCTGCCCCTTGGAGTCTACTGTGACAATAAATACGTTCATGTTTCATATTCAGATTATGCCTTACATGCATCTCGTTACTTTAGGTTTCCGTATAAGGATTCTCCAGATTTTCCTTCAAAAATTGTTGAGCATCTACAACACCAGCAGGTGTGATGAACGTTTTTATTTCCAAAAACACTTTAGATTTAGACGAAATTCCATCCTTATTAAGCGCTAAAGGTATTACTGGAATTTATCAATCACTTATTAGATTTGAATCAATACCAATTAAAATCGAGTCAGAGTTTGAGGTGTTATTTTTTCCAAGCATACGCTCAGCAAAGTTTTTAATGGACTCCGCAAAAATCAAGCTATCTTCTTACATTTTAGCTTGCCATGGCATTCAGACACAAAAGCGACTTAGAGAGCTGGGATACACTTGTGATTTTGTTACCGAAAACGCCGGAAATCCAGAAGAGGTTTCAAAAAGCTTCAGCTCTTGGCTTGGAGAAAGAAAAGTACTTGTACCCCATTCTAATATTTCATCGTTATCTGTGACAAAACACCTAAATAATAATCAGCTGACCACATTAGAGGTGTATAAAACGGTTTTTTCAATATCTAATATAGAGCATTGTGATATTTATGTGTTCAGTAGCCCAAGCAATATTCAATCCTTTTTTAAATCAAATACAATCAAACCAGGAAGTAAGCTGATTGTATGGGGAAACACTTCCCTTAAGAGCCTAAATGAGTATGGTTATCGGGCCGACTTCACGCTAAAACAGGGGTCAATTGATGAGCTTAAGTTTTTACTTGAGTCAATTTTGACAACTTAATTTTTAAAGGACAATGGAATCTTTAAAATAGCGTTTTTAATTACAAGGATGTATCTTTATTAAGATGTCTCGGATGAAGTTAGTTTTCGTTTTTTTTACCTGCATACTGATTCAACATGGATTGTTGGGTCAAAGCTCTGCTTCCCGTATTCAACATCTATTTGTTGCTGATTCTGTTGATTTAGACTCACTGAGTATTTACCCCAACTCATTCAAGGTATATTACAAAGATGATTTATTACCAAACACTCGGTACAAACTCGATTTTGCCAGTGCTTTATTTGTTCTAAATGAACCACTAAACGACTCACTCACTTTTAAATATCAAGTTTTACCCTTGGATCTTTCTAAGCAATATAAATTGAGGGACACCAGTATTATTTATTCGATACAAAAAGACAATTACAGTTTATTTAAAATTGAAAACTCTTATTCTGTCCAAGATGTGTTTGGCGGCAGTCAGCTTAATAAGAACGGTTCAATTTCTAGGGGAGTTTCTTTTGGAAATAACCAAGACTTAGGAATAAATTCTTCTTTAAACCTTGAGCTTTCGGGAACTATTTCTCCTGATTTAAAAATGCTTGCTTCCGTATCCGATGCCAATATACCCATTCAGCCAGACGGAAACACCAATAAGCTTCAGGAATTTGATAAGGTATTTATACAGATCTACAATGATCAATTCAAATTAATAGCGGGAGATTTTTGGCTCTCTAAACCGAAAGGTTACTTCATGAATTACCGCAAAAGAGCACAGGGTCTTTCTGTAAACTACACATGGAAAACTGCAAAAGAGAATGAGTGGAGCACTCAAACTAGTGGCGCTTTATCAAAAGGAAAGTTTAATAGGCAAATTATTCAAGGGGTCGAAGCCAATCAAGGGCCATACAGGTTGCTTGGGGCAGAAAATGAACCTTTTATTATTGTATTGTCTGGAACAGAAAAAGTATTCATTGATGGAAAATTACTTGAACGTGGCCAGGAGTTTGATTATACGATAGACTATAATTCTTCGGAGGTAGTTTTTACATCACGAAATTTAATTACAAAGGACACGCGTATAGTCGTCGAATTTCAGTATTCTGATCAAAATTATGCACGCTCCTTATTACAAGAGTCACTTATTTACAAAGGGGAAAAAATAGAATTTTGGGTCAATATGTACGGCGAGCAGGATGCAAAAAACCAGCCCTTACAGCAGGAGATTTCACCCGAACAACGATTCTCATTATCTCAGATAGGTGATAGCTTGAATCTTGCCAAGATCAATTCCATTGACTCCATTGGATATTTTGACAATCAAAATCTTTACAAGCTCGTTGATTCTTTAGGAATTGATTCTGTATTGGTATTTAGTGTTCATCCAGATTCGGCGTTTTATCGGGTATATTTTGAATATGTCGGAATTGGAAATGGCGATTATGTGTTGGAAGAGTACAATGCTTTGGGTAAAGTGTATCGATGGGTGGCACCAGTTGCTGGAGTACCTCAGGGAGACCATGTACCTTCTCGGAGTATTATTACACCTAAAAAACAGCAGATGCTGAGTAGTGGATTTAAATGGAACTATTCTAAAAATAATTCTATTGAAAGTGAATGGGCATGGAGCAATAAAGACCTCAATACATTTTCTACACTATCCTCAAATGATAATATTGGTGTTTCAAACCGCACCCGTTGGCTCAATACGAAACAGTTTGGTGATTCTGATAGCACGGCTCTATGGACTTTAAAAAACAAAGCAGAAATTGAATACCTATCAGCTTCTTTTAATCCAATACAGCAGTATCGGGCAGTGGAATTTGATCGCGATTGGAATACACGTAACAAAGGATATAAAGGGTATCAGCTTATTGGTACATTGGGAAGTAAGCTTACCCATAAAAAATATGGATCAATGGCTCTCGACGCACAACACTTTGGTGTTGGCGAAGACTATAATGGAAATCGTATTTATTCACTTGGGAAATGGAAACAGGAAGGCTGGTCTGCTAACTGGGATGCGAGCTATTTGAGCGCTGAGGCGGAGAGTCAAAGCAGTTTTTTTAGGCATCGCATCAATCTTTCCAAAAACATAGGACCTTTTAAGCTGGGTTATAAAGACGACCACGAAAGAAATATATACACAGGCGATACGAATGCAATAAATCCGAGCTATGAGTTTTTTGATTACCAGTTTTATGTTTCCAATCACGACACGAGTAAGCTCGAATACAAAGTATATTATCGAGAAAGATTCGATAGAAGAATTGAGAATTCAGCCCTTAAAAAAACAGCTAAGGCAACAACGGCAGGAGCAGAGCTTCATTTCACATCACTAAAAAATCAAAAACTGAGATTGATAGGAGGGTACAGATCATTGGATGTGTTGGATACCGTTTTAATGAATCAAAAACCTGAAAACTCCTTAATAGGAAGAATAGAATACAACTTTAAAGCCTGGAAAAATGCCCTTCAGTGGTCTACTTTTTATGAAGTAGGTTCTGGGCTTGAGCAAAAGAGAGAGTTTTTATATATCCAGGTCAATAGTGGACAAGGTATATACACTTGGATAGATTACAATGAAGATGGGATCAAAGATTTGAATGAATTTGAGATCGCTCAGTTTGTGGATCAGGCAGATTACATAAGAGTCTTTGTTCCGAGTAATACCTATGTCAATACCTATTCTAATGAATTCAACCAGTCTTTTTATTGGAGACCAGAGCGAATCTGGGCTAAAAAGAAAGGTTTTTTAGGGTTCATGTCTCGATTTTCAGATCAAGCGCGTTTTCGTGTCAATAAAAAGACCAACAGCATAGATGATGGAAATGTCTTTAACCCATTCGAAAACAAAGTGGCAGACAGTGCCTTAATCTCAACCAATGCTTTTATTCGGAATGCTCTTTTTTTCAACAGAACGTCTTCGATATTTGCTGCAGGTTACAACTATCAACAAAACCAATCCAAAACCCTGTTGGCTTCGGGGTTTGATTCAAGAACGTCTAGCTATAATGAGCTCAATTTGCGTTGGAATATGACTCGTAAATTTGCCTTGATATTGATTGGTCAGCAAGGAGTAAAGCAAGTTCTTGCTGATTACACTTCTGGAAGAGATTATTCGATAGATTACCAATGGTTGAAGTCTACGTTGAGCTATCAACCGTCTACCAATTTTAGATTAACCCTGGAAACTCGTGGCGTCACAAAAGAAAATGTAATCGAAGGTGGAGCAGGAGAAACTTGTCAGATCATTGATATCGGAAGTACCTTGAAGTACAATCAGACCGATAAGGGCAGTCTCCAGGGTGAGTTTAAGGTTCTAAGGATCGATTACGACGGCAACGTCAATTCCGCTATAGGTTTTGAAATGCTTGAAGCCCTAAGACCCGGAATCAATTACACTTGGACAATTGGTTATCAAAAAACAGTTTCCAAAAACTTGCAAATTACTTTTCAGTATTTGGGACGAAAATCCGAAGACACCAGAATAATTCATACAGGAGGGATGGAAATACGTGCCTTTTTTTAAATTCTTCTTAACTTCATAGAAAATGAAATAAATTGGTAGAATACGGAAAAATACTATTGATTGCTATGCCTGCATTTTTGGTGCTAGTGCTGCTTGAAAAATTGTATGGATGGTATAGGGGTGACGATACAGTTCCTCTAGATGATGCCGTTTCGAGTCTAAGCTCCGGCATGACCAATGTGCTTAAAGATGTGCTTGGACTTTCTGTTAGTATCATCACTTATGAATGGTTGGTTGGCGAAATGGCTTTGTTTACTATTGAAAACACGATAGTCGTTTATTTTATTGCTTTTATGGTGATTGATTTTTACGGTTATTGGACCCATCGCATTTCGCACAAAATCAATTTATTTTGGAATGAGCATGTCATACATCACAGTAGTGAAGAATTTAATTTGGCGTGTGCCTTGCGACAACCCGTATCTACTATTGTAAGGTTTTTCACTATTTTATTGATTCCTGCGGCGATTTTTGGGGTGCCGACAGAAGTGATAGCAACCGTCCTGCCCTTGCATTTATTCATGCAATTTTGGTATCATACACGCCACATCAATAAAATGGGATTACTTGAATATATACTGGTCACGCCATCACATCACAGAGTCCATCATGCCATCAACGAAGAATATCTTGACAAAAACCTTAGTCAAATTTTTATTTTTTGGGATTTTATGTTCGGTACTTTTCAAAAAGAGCTTGATGATGTTCCTCCTGTTTATGGTATTTCGAGGCCTGCTCGGACACGAAATCCATTTATAATTAATTTTCAGCACTTGTGGATTATGGTAAAAGATGCTTGGCGTGCTGAAAAATTTATTGATAAAATAACCATTTGGTTTAGGCCAACAGGGTGGCGACCAGCAGGATTTGTTGAAAAATATCCTTTGGATAAAATTGATGATGTATATCATTTTGAAAAATACAAACCTAAGCTATCGAATGCACTTCTTTATTGGAGTATAGGGCACCTGTTTGTAGTAATGTTTTTTCTTTTGGATTTATTTGCACGACTTGGAAGCCTTTCTGCCAATGAGATTTTAGTATACGGCATCTATATTTTTATTACCATTTATTCCCTTACGGATTTGATGGACAAAAACAGCTACAATTGGATTATTGAATTGGTGAGAAGTGCGGTGCTTCTTTGTATTGCCTTTTGGCTGAGAGATTGGTTTGGTCACGATTTGATTTTATATGCTGTATTGTGTTATCAAGCTGTTGCTTTTACCATTTCTTTTATGCACCGCAAAGATGACACTGCCAATCGAGTAAACATGTCATATCAATGAAGGGTATTTTGCTAATTCTATTGCTTTTTATAGGGTATTTAGGACTTGTTTTTTTTGAACATGAGGATATTGCCAGCTCTATCAAACCCTTACTGGTGCCAGCCTTATTGTATTCATTTTATGCTAGTGTAAAAGAAAAAGGCAACTACAAAATTATAGGCGCATTGGTTCTGTCAACTTTAGGTGACATTCTTCTCATTTTTGATGGGAGACCCTTCTTTATATTGGGTTTACTGAGCTTTCTGCTAGCCCATGTGTCATACGTACTTATTTTTAGGTCACGGGTAGGAGCAATTAAGCTGGATTTTTATACTGTGGTTTGTTCTTTATTTATTTTAAGCTACTATTTCTTCTTTATGAAATTTTTATGGCCCCACCTTGGCGCCATGCGTATTCCGGTACTCGCCTATGCTTTTGTGATTTCGGGTATGTTGTGGATGGCCCTGCAGCTTTTGCGCAGCACCTCGAGCTTCAGGTGGCACATTGTACTGGGGGCGCTGTTTTTTGTGGTTTCGGATAGCCTGCTTTCCATACAGCTTTTTTATTCGTCCTTTGAGCTTGCCCACTTTTACGTGATGCTCACCTATCTTCTGGCCCAGTTCCTTTTGGTCTTTGGCATTTTGAATTTCAGAAATGAGAGACCTTAGCACCAAAGCCGATACTACATTTTTTGTGGATGCCTTCTACAAAAAGGTGCTCCAAGACGAAATGCTTTCTCCTTTTTTTGCGCACATGGATTTTGCAAAGCACAAGCCACGAATGGAGCATTTCTGGAATTTCGTACTCTTTAACGAAGGAGGATATACCACCAATGTCACTGAGGTACATACCGCTATGCCTCTTAAAAAACAACATTTTGATCGCTGGATATTGCTATTCAATCAAACACTGGATGCCCATTTTTCAGGAGATAATACTCAAAAAGCCAAGCAGCGTGCTACGCTGGTTGCCTGGACGATCGGCAGTAAAATGGATTAAAGGGTTTATCGTGAGTCCTAAAAGACTTGTAATGCATCATTGAAACGGGTTTAAAAAAGCCATGTATCAGTAGTGAATAGTGGTCGATTTATACTTAATGTGATTAGAGAATGTCGTTTTAATGTCTTATCTTTACAAAGAACTATAAACTAACTATGAAACTGGATCAATTGGAGCTGTTTTAGAAACCTA
>DAIPZI010000077.1:0-6981 GCA_036782275.1 Crocinitomicaceae bacterium | reverse complement strand
ACTGTTGCACTATTGTTGCTTGACGTATAGGTATTTCCATCGATCCAGGTGTAGCTTGTGCACGATACTTGAACATCAACAGACGCTTCACTAGGTAAAACATAAACAACATAGTTTGCTGAGCTTCCATCACATGATGCCGGAGAAGGACTTGTTGGAAGAATGGTATAGGTTACGCTTTCAGTTGTATTTCCAGAATTAGAAATGTTCTCGTTGATATTGCCTGAACCGAAATTGCTAAAACCACTTAAATTTACTGATGAAGATGATGTACTCCATGAAAATGTACTGCCCGGGATATTTGCAGTTGGAGTGACGTCAGGTGATTCTCCACTGCATATTGTTGTACTGAAAGGAATCGGAACGTCTAAAACTGGACTTGGATTAATAGTAACATTCACGGCTTCAATGTCTTCGCAACCATTGTCACTTTGAATATAATAGGTCCCTGTTGTATTTACTGAATTGGGATTACTTAATGGTGTTGATGCGCCCGAATTTTGCCAATAAGTTAATGTTCCAGAACCTGTTGATCCTGCTGTAACTGAAGGATCAGTTAAATCAACACTTCCCGGTGCACACCGTGCAGCAGGGTCATTGATGACCAAAACAGGTGGAGAAGGTTGGGTAAGTATAATTGGTCCTGTAACAGATGATACACACCCTAAAAGTTCTGCATCAAAGTTTGTATACGAACCATCGCCAAGCCCGAACAAAAGATATTCACCTGAAGAATTGGTTGTAATTGATAAAGGTCCATTGTTTATTCCATCAAGATCGTATGTTAAACTGTACGTTGCATTTGGGTCAAGCCCTCCAATAATTAAGCTACCATTTGTACCATTACACGTGGATGGATTAGAATTGCTTGTTACAGTCATGGACGAACTACATATACAAGTAGGGTTTGAAATGTTGGTTTCCATCACAATATTACAGACAGATTGATTCTGGGGAGCCCCACCGCTAGCTGCTGTGAATCCCCACCAAACATCGGATGGGTTCGGAAAGTATGGTCGTATGTCACCATTAAATTCACCTATCTGAACTCCATCGAAATAAATTTTATACTCTAGGACGCTCGGTTCCCATGTGATACAAATTTCATGATTAAGACCATCCAATACGCTTGCTCCACTTGGAAGTAAGCAAGAGGGTCCCTCAACAGTTGCAGCTGCGCCCGTTGACCCATCTATTTGAATCGACATGTGGTTACAAGGCAAATCATTGTCAAACCAAGCTGATCCATCGTAAGTATCAAATTCAACGGCGACTGATGGATCAATAGGGCAAGCACCACTTTGGCATCCGACACCATCACCCACCGCATAGCCAAGTCCTCCCCCTCTTCCTCCAATGATATTTGGGAGCGCTTCTTGTTGAAGCAGAAACGCAATTCCATCTCCTGTTGAAATATTAGTTCCAAAATTCGCGTTGAACGAAACCTTGAAATTTTGATTCAGATCAATGCCATCACAAATCCAAACGGCACCTGCTTCAAATCCTCCCGAAGTCATGTTGATACAGTTACCCGCTGTTGTTGCATTCCCAATTGTATTGTATGCTCCCGGAACACATACAAAGTCGGAAGAGGTTATTTCAAATAAAGAAATTCCATTAAAATTTATGCTTTGGGCGTGCAAATTTATACAGCCCAACAATCCTGTGAGTATTGTTAAAAGTAGCCTAGTCAAGAGTTATAGTTTAGAAAACGAAGATATGACAAATAAGTGTAAAAATGACATTAACTAATATTTTTGTTCTTTTTGCTCCACCGGAAATGTGTTCCATTTAAGTAATAAATAAATAGTTTTAGAATTAAATTATAGGGCTAAGCAACTAATTAGTATCTTACTTTTTTAAAGTGAAATATGAAAGAATACACCTCCATAACCACACAGGATAATTTAAAAATTGCGATTTTTTCGAACCAATTAAAAAGCAAGAAAGGGTTGATATTGATTACCCACGGAATGGGTGAGCATGCCAATAGATATGAGCATATGGCGGAATATTTCACAAAAGAAGGCTTTACGGTAATGGCATTTGACATTCGCGGTCACGGTCGTTCTCAAGGTAAAAGAGGTCATGCTCCAGGTTATGATTATTTGATGGATGACCTGAATCGAATTTACTTAAAAGTAAAAACCGATTATCCAAGTCTCCCAATCTTCCTCTTTGGCCATAGTATGGGAGGGAATTTAGTGCTTAACTTTTTACTGAGAAAACAAAAAGAATTAAACGGCGCAATCGTTACAGGTCCATATTTGCGACTTGGGTTTGAACCTCCTAAATGGAAAATAATTTTAGCAAAATTAAGTGCGAATATTTGGCCATCGTTGTCTCAGCCAACTGAGCTTGAATTAGATGCACTATCTCGGAATCAAGATGTGATTCATAAATATGAAGACGATGAGTTGGTTCATGATAGGATTACTTCAGCATTTTTTGTGAATGTTCATTTTGCAGGGCAATATGCAATAGAGCATGCTGCAGAAATAAATACACCATTGCTTGTAATGCATGGTACAGATGACCGACTCACCTCTCCCGAGGGAAGTAAGGCTTTCGTTTCTAATGCGAAAGATAATGTCAAATTAAAGCTTTGGAATGGACTGTATCATGAATTACACAATGAGCCTGAGCAAGAGGAAGTCTTTAGTTATGAGCTCGAGTGGATCAATAGTCTGTTAAAATAAATTGAAAGGATAATAAAGATTACAATAAAAGGTCACTACAAAAGCTAAAATCCAACCTAAATATACTTGAAATGGGGTATGTTTATTAAGTGCTAGTCTAGCGGACATAATTAATCCCGAAATCAAAAACCCCAAGAGAATGATTAAATAGTTGAAGTGAAGCTGTTGTGCTGAAAAGGCACACAAATAACCAGTTATCATGCCCCCTCCCGCGGCATGCAATGAGATTTTTGTCCAATAATTTATGAACAGGAAAATTAAAGATAAAAGTGCTCCTGAAAAAGGTATCGCGTATATGTATTTTGGTAATACACCCCCTGGTGCTTTTAAAAAGAATAACAAAAAGAGTATTAGGCAATAAGAAAAAACAATAAGCAAGGGGACAACTCTTTCCGTGCGATCATCCATTTCAATGGTTGAAATGAGCTTCCTTCTGAACATGAGAAGAAACGAAACACCAGGGGCAAGTGTTCCAAAAACAAGGAATAAGAAAATGATTTGACTTTTGAAATCATTATCCAACAGATATAGAGAAGGATGGCTTAGGTTTTTTTCTTCCGACGGGATATACATAGTAAGTGCCAAGGCGATTACGGGAATGAAAAGGGGTAAGAATGCCCAGGAGATGAAATTCCCTATCCGAACAATCATAATTCTTTTCTCATCCTAGCCACAGGGATATTAAGTTGTTCTCTGTATTTGGCTACTGTTCTTCTCGCAATATTATACCCCCGATCCCTTAGCAGGTTCATCAGCTTTTCATCCGTGAGGGGTGATTTTTTGTTTTCCGAGTCAACGGCATCAGATAATATTTTTTTTACTTCTCGCGTAGAAACCTCTTCACCACTTTCCGTAGACAATGATTCAGAGAAAAAATATTTTAAAGAATAAATCCCAAAATGGGTTTGAACAAATTTGCTATTTGCAACACGAGAAACCGTTGAAATGTCAAGATTAACGATATCTGCAATGTCTTTTAAGATCATTGGCTTTAGCTTGGTTTCATCACCAGTTATAAAGTACTGTTCTTGATATTGCATAATTGCAGTCATTGTCATTAATAAAGTGTGCTGCCTTTGTCTTATGGCGTCTATAAACCATTTAGCGTTGTCAAGCTTTTGCCTTACAAATGTCACTGCATCTTTATCAGATTTTGAAGTTTTTGCACCTTCAGAATAGGAGCGCAACATATTCTCGTATTCCCTGCTAATCCTCAGCTCTGGGGCATTTCTAGAATTTAATAAGAGCTCTAATCTGCCCTCATTTTCGGATATGATAAAATCTGGAATGATTTGCTGAAAATTCTTGCTAGACCCTTTTGATGAGCCTCCAGGCTTTGGATTCAGCTTAAGAATTTCCTTCATCGCCTCTTTAAGGTCTTCATCGTTTATCTCCAGTTTTTTTGAGATTTTATCGTAATGTTTTTTAGTGAATTCTTGAAAATGATTCTCTAGGATTTTTTTTGCTGTATACCTAGAAATATTACCGTCTTGTTTTCTATTAATCTGAATTAAGAGACACTCTTGAAGATCTCGAGCGCCAATTCCAGCTGGATCAAGATCTTGAATCACATTTAGTACTTCAACGACCTCTTCTTCGGTCGTTTGAATGTTCATGGAAAATGCCAAATCGTCGACAATAGCCTCGATATCTCTGTTTAAATAACCTGCTTCGTCAAGATTACCAATGAGGATACTGGCAATGACTTTTTGAGTATCATCTAAACGTATAAGTTGAAGCTGTTCAGAAAGCTTTTCTCTAAAAGTGTGCCCCCCTGAAAAGGGAATAACTTTATCATCATCATCCTTGGAGTGGTTACTTGATTTTGTTTTGTAATCAGCGACATCATCATCAAGATAATCAGAGATGTCAAACTCTTCTCCTTCACCTTCTTCAAAGGAATCTTCGTTTGAAAAATCATCATCTTCTTGCTCTTTTCCTTCTTCAAGCGCGGGGTTTTCCTCAATTTCTTGTTTGACTCTTTGGTCCAGCTCCATCGTAGGGACTTGCAATAGCTTCATTAACTGTATCTGTTGTGGAGACAGTCTCTGATCGAGCTTTTGAGAAAGTTGTTGTCTAAGAGCCATATTAATTTTATCTACTCAAATATATGCTTTTAAAAAAACAAAAAAGAAAGAAAGCTTAACTCAAACGTTAAATAATAGTTAAAGTCGTTTATGGGTTGATTTTCTGCTTGACTACTTGGTAGATTTCCCAAGTTTCTGTATCAAATGCGTAAATCAATAAATGCATATTAGCGGCATTGTACTGTCCGTCTAACTGATTTGGAACACTGAAGCTGTAATTTATATAATAATTTCCTCCAATTAAATCATCACTCGATACCGGTCGACCAAAGGCTGTTTGATTTAAATTCCCTCGATGAATATCTCGATGAGTGTAGCTCGAATTATGCGAGTTATCATTCATCTTTTGATCGCCAACTAAAGAATCTTCAATTAAATAAACAGCAACTCCCAGCTTCGGCACAACACTTTCATCAATAGGATCTAACTCAACATGTAAAAAAGCACCTTTTGTTTCAGGATAATAATTGAGATTTGATTGAATATTTACTTTGAGGTTCGTTGAATTCAATTGATCATTGACCATACTTGTCCATTGATTTGGGCTTTGAAAAATGTTATCTCCATTTTTAACTCTATTTATTGTTCCACGTGGATTACCTGGAAACCCTCCATCATTTTCTCCGAAATAAAGGCCTATTTCTACACCCTCGGCGTTCGTAAAATCTAAAGGATAGTCTGGAGGTGATACTGACTGAAAATCCCCAATCCCATCTGGTCCCGCATGTATTGATGCGGTAAAAACCCTTGATGGGTCAGCTTCATGTAATTGATGTGCTAGTTCAGCGGCAGCAGGACAGAAGACACACTTATGACCTGTGAAATCTTCGATCAGGACATTTTTGATTGTGTTGGTATTTTGTGTGAAAGATGGCCATTCATTATTTTCATAATCAGACCATAATCCTGGATACAAATTAGTATCCAATTCAAGATTTACTTCGGTAGGATAAGGGTTTTTAACGTGATCGCAAGAAGAAATCACAAACCCAAAAAGAACGAAAAATAGTAGAAAACGCATATTAAAAACTTTGTGTAAAACTTAAGGTAAGGCCATTATTGGCAGGAACAAAACGACAAACCCCTCCAACACAGAACAAGCCAGCCCTCTGGCGTCCATAAGAAACGGTAAACCTTGTTGACCCTCGAATATACCCACAGGTCATGATTGGGTAATTAACCCGTTTAGTTTTGTCGGGGTTTCCATAATTATATTGATTCATAAAGCTGAAAAAATAGTTTGGTGAAATGGTGTATTCTACGAGTGCTGTAAACCAATTCCCTTTGTCATTGATGACGCCTCCTTTGTCTTCAACGAATAGGCCTTGAATTTCCGTTCGAATTGAATGCTTTGGTTTTAATTTGAAAAGCATTTCAACTACACCAATGTGAGCGTTGATAACGCCTTGTGCGTCATTAGATATTTTTGCTACGTCGTTATTGATCTGGATATTGTAATAACTCAAAATTGCTGAGAATTTTTTACTGAACTTTTTTGAAATATTAAAATTAATATCTTGCCAATACAAACTATCACTCATTACAAACGGAGTTGCCTTGTAGGAAATTCCTGTGGAATCTTGTGGATAATTTTCATTTTTAGTCATCTTTGGCTGGTAGGTTGTGGAATAGTTGAACCCGATGGTTGTTCCATATTTTCCACCTAGTTTTGTTTTTCTCAAAAAGGTGTACATAATGTCTGCTTGATAGGCCACCTCTCCGACAGGTTGAGTTGCATATGGGTATAAAGTTGCTACCAAATTGTAGGTATGTGTTTTGTTTAATGCTGGTAGATAATTGATAAATACATCTTGTAAATCTTTTGTTCTATCAGATCGATAGCTCATGTTGTCAACAGATTTTCCGGAAATCAATATACCTAATCCTTTTTGAGTATAACTTAAGTTAAATACGCTAGCATGTCCGTAATTGTATATGTTTCCATTGTCATTACTTGGATCTTGTTCTTTTTGAATGAATTCTCCGTCAAGATAAAAGTTTTTGTATAGGGCTTTAAATCGACCACCATATGCTCCAACGTTTTCTGGTAAAATTAGAGTAGAGTTGTTGTCTTTTTGATATTTACTGACAAAGGATCCTCCAAAAGTTAAATCCAATTGTGAATCTTCCATTTTCTTAAAGACTTCATTTAAGTGAATTTCTGCATCGATACCCCGAACGATCCCATCACCATG
>DAIPZI010000076.1:4286-7012 GCA_036782275.1 Crocinitomicaceae bacterium | reverse complement strand
GAAGACCTCTCTAATAACTTCGATAATGTGAGGATTCAAAATAGAGGAACAGCTATTTTGAGCTATCAAAACTTTAAACACACGTTTCAAGCTGGTTTGGGTTATCGAAACATAATGATAGATAATACCAATCTCATCACAGATAGCTTGATCTCTCAAAACATCAACAATTTTCTTCCTCAATTAAGATATCAATTTAAACCCTCACAAGGAACCAGGTTAAACATCAAATACAATACACGTTCGGATCAACCATCTATGAATGATTTACAACCCGTTCAAGACAATACCAATCCCAATGCCATCCAGATAGGAAATCCCGACTTGAAACCCAACTATGTACATTCCCTAAACATTAATTTTAATACTTGGAAAGCATTAAGCGGAAGATACATATGGAGTGGAATAAGAGCTACCTACACAGACAATGCCTTTGCAAATTCAACATCCTATGATGAATATGGAAGAACCATTTCACAAACGAGAAACGTCGACGGTAATATCTTCGGAACATTGTTTGCAGGTGCTGGGTTTCCAATTCTGAGTAGAAAAATTGAATTTGAGCCCAACGTTAATGCGAATTACTCAAAATATACGAACTTCATTAATGATGTTGAAAATGTGACTCAAAACACATCAATATCAGGAGGATTGGGCATCCAATTTAATTTTGATTCATTAGAGATTAATATCGGCAACAGTTACTCCTATGTAAATCCTGTTTCATCATTATCTCAATTTTCCAATCAACCCTACAGTACGCAATTATACACGGCAGAAGGTGAATGGAGAATTAAAAGAGGATTTAAAATTAAAGTAGATGCTAACTACACAATAAATAAAGGACGTTCAAATGGTTTTGACCAAAATATTTTTGTAATTAATGCTGAATTAAGCAAAGCCTTTTTGAAAACAGAAAACTTAATTCTCGCTATAAACGCAAATGATATATTGAACCAAAACACAAACCTCATTCGTCAAGTCAATGGAAATGTGATCACAGATAATTCTACTCGAATTATTTCTCGATATTTTTTAATGAGACTTACTTATAAATTTAATAACAATAAAACCAAAGAAGATGACTTTAAAGGATGGTATTAAGAAGATAGTTTTTTTAAGTTTTTTCATATTTATTTCCTCAACTGGTTTCAGTCAGTATAATACATTTGGGAAAATCACTTTCGAACGAAGAACAAACCTGCTTAAACGTTTTCAGGACAGTAGAATGAGCAAGATGATTAATGAAGATAACAAAATCAAAATTGACAAATTTGAGCTTCTCTTCAACGACACCTCATCTGTTTTCAGACCTATCCAAGACGTTTCTGAAGGAAGAATGGGATGGATGACAACCAAGAATTATTATTATCAATACTTAGGAGAAGAAAGTCAATTTATTATTCTAGGACTTTTTGGTCAAAACATTTATATCAAAGATTCTTTACCACAGCGTGATTGGAAAATCACTGAAAGTAAAAGAAACATAAGCGGTTATGATTGCCGGAAAGCTATTTATGAGAAAAATGACAGCACCAGGATATATGCATGGTACACCCCAGAACTCATAACTCCTACTGGTCCAGAAGGGTACTCCGGACTTCCAGGTACAATTCTTGGCTTGGCCACCGAAGATGGTGGGATTGTTTATTTCGCCAAACAAATTGAAATCGTAGCACCGAATAATGAGGATTTAACACCTGATAAAGGTAAAAATAAAGTATTTACGCTTATTGAGTTAAAGGCTAAAATTGAAAAAGATTACGGCAATACTCCGTGGGGAAAGCGTATGTTTGACGATCTCTTCCGTTGGCTCTAGTGTCAATTAGACTTCCTATGTCAAACTAAATCTTTAAATTTGTTCGTTCCAACGACCTGAAAATATTATGTGGCAAGGAATTGCAAATTTCATTCTTCGTAACCGGTTTTTAATACTCGGTGTAATTACCTTGATTACAGTTGGTTTCGGTTATTCTGCCTTAACGCGTCTAGAGCTTGACAACAAGTATGGCATTGTTTTACCTAAGGACTCCCCTACCACAACCAATTACAATAAATTCAAAAAACGATTTGGTGAGGATGGAAATGTTTTGGTTATTGCAATTCAAACGGATTCGTTATATACAGAAAAGCAGTTAAAAAAATGGAAACAGCTTGGGGATTCAATCTTAAAATTTAAAGGCGTAGAATCAGTTCTTTCGGAAGCGGCTCCAACCCTTCAAATCCTCAAAAACAATAAGGAAGAAAAGAAATTCGAGGTTGATGTAGCTTTTTCTGATACTACATTTCAAGAAAAAAGTATTGAGCTCATAAAAAAAGAAGTTCGCGGAAATCCGTTTTACAAAGGTCTTTTGTTCAGTGATCGAGGTGATGTTTCTGTCATGATGATCGGAATAGATGAAGACTACCTTTCTGATAAGAATAAATCAAAAGTGGTGTTGGATATTGAAGCCTTGGCCAATAGCTACGAAAAAGACTTGGGCAAAATGCATTTCGCTGGCCTACCCTATTTGCGCGTTGTTATTGCAACAAGAATTCAAAACGAAATGTTCCTGTTTATAGGGGCTTCAATGTTGGTCACAGGTTTTTTGCTCTATCTTTTCTTTCGATCATTCAGAGTAGTTGGAATTTGTTTAACGGTTGTAACTATAGCTGTAATTTGGGCGATGGGAAGCATTGGAGCAATGGGATTCAAATTGTCTATTTTGATGGCCCTTATCCCTCCT
>DAIPZI010000076.1:1768-4186 GCA_036782275.1 Crocinitomicaceae bacterium | reverse complement strand
AAGCATTGGAGCAATGGGATTCAAATTGTCTATTTTGATGGCCCTTATCCCTCCTTTGATGATTGTGATAGGTATACCCAATTGCGTATTTCTAATGACGAAATTCCATCAGGAAATAAAAGACCATGGAAATAAAGTGAAAGCCTTATCAAGGGTTATTCAAAAAATAGGAACAGCAACTTTTTTAACCAATTTATCAACTGCCTTAGGGTTTTTGACTTTTGCTTTCACTAATTCTGAAAAATTAATGGAATTTGGAATTGCCGCGTCTACCAACATCATGTTGGTGTTTGTCATTTCAATATGTATTCTACCCATTTTTGTTTCTTTTTCTAAACGGCCAAAAACAAGACACCTTAAACACCTTGATCGAAAAATAGCAACAGGGATGCTCAATTTTATCGTTGAAAGTACTCAAAAAAGAAGAACGCTTATTTATTTCGGAACTGCTGGATTAATTTTTGTGAGTATGGTCGGACTATACAAAATCGAAGCCACCGGAAACCTTACGGGGGATCTGCCACAAGATGATCCCATAAGTAAAGATGTTAAATTTCTTGAAAAGCATTTCGGAGGATCCATCCCTTTTGAAATGATGATCGAATACAATGACAAAGACTTGTTTAACTTTCGAGAATTCAACTCGAAAAAGTTAAATAATACATTCAACAAATTAGAACGAATAGAAAATGTTCAAAAAACAATTGAGCGTGATAGTCTATTTTCGAAAAGTGTTTCGATCGTGGATTTCATTAAAGTCCTTAATATGGCTTATTATTCTAACGATTCTTCAAAATACAGATTGAAAATTGCATCAAGAGGTATTGCAAGAGCGTCATCTGCGAGAAGACAAAAAGAATACATGACAAAGCTCTTTAAAGGAGACGTCATCAATGGTGGCTTTTCGATTAAGGAGGTTCTTGACACTAATAATAGAACCATTCGAGTGAGATGTCAAATGAAAGATTTAGGGTCATATGATGTTGCACAAAAAGTAAAAAAACTAAAGCAAGAGGTAAGACTAATACTGAACCCTGACTCAACGTTTATTGAATCTTGTTATAATCAAATAGCATCTCGACCTGAATATTTAGATTCAATTTTTGAGAAAGTTCCACAAATAAAAGCATCTGTAATCAGTTCACTCTCAGATAATGATTTGGAGCTTAGAAATCTGCTGTACGAGGACCGAGCATTTCTAATCAAGGAAATGAATGCGAAAGGGTTCTATCCTGTTCTCCGCAATGCAATAGATAAAGAATATTTTAATGTCACATTCACGGGAACATCTGTTGTTGCTGCCGAAGGAACAAAGTATTTGGTGAAAAACTTAATAACTAGTTTGATCTTCGCTGTCATTTCAATAGGAATTCTTATGGCTATTTTGTTCAGGTCATGGAGAATGGTGGTCATCTCAATGGTACCAAATATTATTCCTCTTCTTTTTACTGGTGGAATAATGGGATGGTTCGGTATACCTTTAAAACCTTCAACTCTTTTGGTTTTCAGTATTGCATTCGGGATTTCAGTAGATGACACCATCCATTATTTGGCAAAATATAGGCAGGAATTAAAAAACAACGAGTGGGACCTAAAAACATGTATCAATAATGCAACACGAGAAGCTGGCCTAGGAATGTTCTACACTTCTATTGTGCTCTTTTCTGGTTTTTCAGTTTTCACATTTTCTCAGTTTGGGGGAACACAAGCATTAGGCTTACTGGTATCAATAACACTTCTTGTAGCCATGCTAACCAACCTCATGGTTTTACCATCGTTACTTCTTTCTCTTGATAAATTTCTTACTACTCGGTCTTTTAAAGAGCCTTATTTCGATGCCTATGAAGAGGATTCAGAGACAGAATGGGACGAACTTTCTATTGAAAAGGGCAATTCTATCGAAAATGAAAAATAAATAATGAAAGGAATTATACTCGCTGGAGGTTCAGGGACTCGGCTTCATCCACTCACTTTGGCTGTTAGCAAACAACTGATGCCTGTGTTTGACAAACCTATGATCTACTATCCTTTATCGACATTAATGCGCGCAGGGATAAACGAAATATTAATTATTTCTACTCCCCACGATATGCCTAATTTTAAAAAACTATTAGGGAATGGCGAGAAAATAGGGTGCAAATTTGAATATGCCATTCAAGAAAAACCAAATGGTTTAGCTCAAGCTTTTGTGATAGGAGAAAATTTTATTGGTGACGACAATGTATCCTTGATTCTTGGTGATAATATCTTTCATGGTGGAACAATGGACAACATGCTTTCAGCTCACAATGAACCAAGTGGGGGAGTGATTTTTGCATACCACGTTAAGGATCCCGAAAGATATGGTGTCGTTGATTTTGACGAAAACATGAATGCGCTTTCAATTGAAGAAAAGCCAGATTCACCAAAGTCTAATTA
>DAIPZI010000076.1:0-1668 GCA_036782275.1 Crocinitomicaceae bacterium | reverse complement strand
AAAACATGAATGCGCTTTCAATTGAAGAAAAGCCAGATTCACCAAAGTCTAATTATGCAGTCCCTGGCTTATATTTTTATGATAATTCCGTAATTGAAATTGCCAAAAACATTAAACCTTCTGCAAGAGGAGAATATGAAATCAGTGATGTTAATGCAGAATATCTGAGAAGAGGAAAACTTAAAGTTGGTGTATTAGATCGCGGAACAGCATGGCTCGATACAGGAACATTCAATTCTTTAATGCAAGCCTCTCAATTCGTTCAAGTAATTGAAGAACGACAAGGGTTAAAGGTCGGTTGTATAGAAGAAATCGCCTACAAACAAGGCTTTATTAACAAGCAAGAGCTTCTAGATATTGCACAGCCTTTCATGAAAAGTGGTTATGGCTCATATTTAATAGATCTGATAAAAGAAAAATGAATCTATCATCTGAATATATTAATTTCATTCAGGAAGAACTTAGACAGTTAGACATTCCTGAATCTCCAGACAACCTCTATTCGCCGATTGGCTACTTCCTTAGTCTTAAAGGAAAAAAAATACGTCCCATTTTAACCTTACTATCTGCAGAACTTTTTGGGGAAACCATAGAAAATTCAAAACATGCCGCATTAGCCATTGAGATTTTTCACAATTTCACATTGATCCATGATGACATCATGGATGAAGCACCATTAAGACGGGGACAGCAGACTGTTCATGAAAAATGGAATACAAACATTGCCATCTTATCAGGTGATGTGTTAATGATTAAAGCATATGAACAGTTGGCACTTTGTCCACCGGATGTATTACCAGAACTAATCACGCTTTTTAATAAGACAGCCGTTGAGGTTTGTGAAGGGCAACAAATGGATATGGACTTTGAGACGAGAGACGAGGTAGTCCAAGAGGAATATATTCAAATGATAAAACTCAAAACCTCCGTATTATTGGGATGTGCCCTTGAAATGGGGGCTATTTTAGCTCATTCATCTCAAAAGAATAGATCGGAAATTTATCAATTTGGGGTGAACATTGGTATTGCTTTTCAAATACAAGATGATCTTTTAGATTTATACGGCGACGGAGCAAAGGTCGGTAAACAAGTTGGAGGTGATATTTTAGCCAATAAAAACACCTTGCTGAGTATATTGGCTTTATCCCATGCAAATGATGAACAAGTCAAAGAACTTAAAAGATTGAAATCTGAAAAAGATACTGTTCTAAAAATCAATAGCACAAAATCTATTTTTAACGAATTAGAGGTGAAATCAAAGTGTCATCAGATTATGCAAGACTATTATCAAAAGGCGTTAAGTCATTTTCATGCCATACAATCCGAAAATAAAACTCAAGCACTACTAGACTTGACACAGGCACTGATGAAAAGAGATTTTTAACGTCTCTGAGATTTTTTCAAATGGGATTAAATCCCTATATTTGTTACTCAAAATTAAAGTATCAAAATGAAAAAATTCTATCTTTTAACATTGTCTGCCTTGACAGCTATAGCTGTGAATGCGCAGAAAAATGGCGCTAGCGTCAAAAAACAAACGGTTTTTGCCGTAGAGCAACAACCGAATCATAAACCTGTAGCTACTGAAAAAGCGACGATTTGGGAAAGTGATTTCTCTAATGCTGCTGATTGGGCTGTTGCTCATGATGCTGCTGATTGTAGTCTTGA
>DAIPZI010000075.1:0-7110 GCA_036782275.1 Crocinitomicaceae bacterium | reverse complement strand
TAATGGCAGCTGCAATCGGCATATAAATAATCATTGATTCCATTTTATTTCATTTATTTTTAATAGGGGGCAAAAGTATATGTTTAAATCATTTAATGCAAGTACTAAGCACAAAAAAAGGAGGACTATGCCCTCCTTTAAAATTTGTTGATTCAGTATCTATTTAGAATATGTAGCTGAACAAGTTCCAGAACCTCCGGTAATTGGAGTTGTATTCTGCCAAGTATACGTTATGGTAAAGCTTAAACCATTACTATTCATTGTACCGAATCCTTCATAGATGATATCACCCAATCCACCTGGGGCACCATCAGATGCCTGATCAATTACAATGGCATCACCATCGATTTGGCAAATGGCTGTTCCATATGAGCCTGTTACACCATTTAAAAATTCAGTAATCAATATTTGTTCTCCGTTACCTCCTGCAATAATGTTAGGTGATCCATTCAATGCAAGCCCGGTTCCGCCACCACAATTATCACTAACACTCCAATCTCCTAACCAAGAATCCTGATTCACAACTACGTTTACTGTACGAATTACGGTCGTAGTCCCATTATCATTTGTTGCCGTGTAAGTCACTTCGTAAACACCAACTTCTCCTGCATCAACCGTTGAATTATCTGTAACCGCAACAATAGCACCATCAATATTAGCTGCGGTAGCTCCTGGATCAGTCCATTCAGTAGCCACGCTAATTGTTGTGTCAGACGCACCATTTAACGTTATTACAGGTGTATATACACATGTGCCATCGTCTTTTTTGGCTTCATCGTTATAATTGGCAGCACTTGAATCCATGCAGCCCTTCTTTTTACACGATTGGGTTCCAAAAATCAAAATAGAAATAACAAATAGGTAGGTAAAATTTTTCATAGCATATTTAAAATTGTTTCCTCAAAAATAATTGAATTTTTGGAATACAAAAAACGGCACCTCTCGATGCCGTTATAACCAAACGATTTGCTCTTAATCTTGTAAAACCGTCTTTTCAGATTCAGGTTTCACAAGGGCTTCTTTAATTTTATTCTCTAGCTCCTCTGCAAGCTCAGGGTTATCAAGCAGTAAATTCTTTATTGCATCACGACCTTGTCCTAGTCTAGTTTCACCGTAAGAAAACCAAGAACCACTCTTTTTTAGGATATTTAAATCGACACCTATGTCTATGATTTCTCCAATTTTGGAGATTCCTTTACCATACATGACATCGAACTCAGCCCTTCTAAATGGGGGAGCAACTTTATTTTTGACTACTTTAACTTTGACTCTATTTCCTTTGATTGCATCTCCATCTTTGAGCTGTGTTGACCTTCGAATGTCTATTCGAACTGAAGAGTAAAATTTTAAGGCATTCCCACCTGTGGTGGTTTCAGGATTACCAAACATAACCCCTATTTTTTCACGAAGCTGATTGATAAAAATACAACAACACCCCGCTTTGTTTATTGATGCTGTAAGTTTCCTTAATGCTTTTGACATTAATCGTGCTTGCAAGCCCATTTGAGAATCACCCATTTCTCCCTCAATTTCAGCTCGCGGTGTAAGCGCTGCCACTGAGTCAACAACAATAAGATCAATTGCCCCTGAACGTATCAAGTTGTCTGCAATTTCCAGTGCCTGCTCTCCGTTATCCGGTTGAGAAATTAAAAGATTGGCAACATCGACACCTAAATTTTGAGCATAAAACTGATCAAAGGCATGCTCTGCATCAATAAATGCAGCTATTCCTCCTTGTTTTTGCACCTCAGCAATTGCATGAATGGCTAAAGTAGTTTTACCTGAGGATTCTGGTCCGTATATTTCGACCACTCTGCCTTTGGGGTATCCTTGAATACCAAGCGCCATGTCCAATGTTAAAGATCCAGTGGGAATAACATCAACTTTTTCGACTGGAGCATCACCTAGCTTCATTACCGCTCCCTTTCCATAAGCTTTGTCTAATTTTTCCATTGTAAGCTGTAAAGCTTTTAGTTTTTCAGTATTGACATCTTTTTTTGACATATCGTTTGTTTTTGTGAGCATTGCCCTTTGTTAATAATGAATCAAATGTACATTCACTACATCGTAAACAATTTACGACTTAATTTAAATTTAGTAATCCAAGTACTTCATTTGCATGATCCTTGGTCTTTGGTTTTTGAATTACATGAGTGACTATTCCTTCTTCATCCATAATAAAAGATACCCTGTGAATTCCTTCATACTCTCTACCCATAAATTTCTTTGGACCCCATACTCCAAACTTATTAATGACCTCCTTTGACTCATCAGACAATAAAGGGAAAGGCAAAGTAAATTTAGAAGCAAACTTGTCATGGCTTTTTACACTGTCTGCACTTACGCCTAACACCTTGACACCATGTTTATTTAAATCATCATATCCATCGCGAAGACTACATGCTTGTGCGGTACATCCTGGCGTATTATCCTTAGGGTAAAAATAAATCACCCATTTTGAACCTTTAAAATCACTGGATGAAACTTTGCTGTCATTTTGGTCTTGGCCTTCAAAATTTGGAGCTTTTTCTCCAACTTCTAGTAATTTCATAATGTTTATATTTTAATCTTTATGTATGACGTATTTTTAATCAAATATAATTATAATTATTTAACGTCATTTAAAAAACATGAAAAAAACTAGAAAGTTTTCAGAAAATGAAGATTATTCTTCAGACAGTTTCTCAAGCTCGGAAACTACCTGAAGTAATTTATCACTCTCCGCGACATTTTCTTCTATAACCAAAGTGTTAATAATTTCTTGACACTGCTCTATTGAATACGCAATTATACGATCGTAATACATCCCAACATATCCACCACCATTCTCTTTATAGTACGCCAATATTTTAGGCATTTTCTCAATTTGTTCAATATCCTGCATTAATGCATAGGTTAAATAAGAAAACAAAACACGCATCTCATCTTGCCCCGATGCTCCACCATTATAGATTAAGTCTTCAAAGAATGCTTGCTCTTGAGCTTCTCCCATTTTACTGTAAGCCTCAGCCAATGTGATTTTTAAAGACAAGGACGCGCCATCCTCCATCAGCCTTGCCTCACTAAGTGCTTGAGAAGGGTTGAGGTCAACCAATGCCTGAAAAGCACTAGATCTGACATTTGAAGAAGGGTCCTTGCTAACCATGTCTTTAAACAAAGCCAAAAGTGTCGCTTCTTCCTCTCCACACTCATCAAGCATCTGTATGATCTCTGCTCGAACTTTTGAAATCGAGTCATTTTTTACAAGACTCAACATCTTCTTGGCAATCTCTTCGCTATCCGAACAACCCAAACGATATGCGATTGATGCGGCTTCAATTCTGATGTTCCAAAAAGGATCATCTAAAGCATCAGAAAGCAAGCTTTGAGTAGCAAGTGTATTTGATTTAGAGGCTCTTCTCAATCCTACCAGACGGGACTTATAAGCTTTTGAGTTATAGAACTGATGTCTGAATTGAACTGCTGATTTTTCTTCATATATTTTTGCCAATAAATCTTGCTTAGGATCAATTTGAATGTTGTGTATATCACCCGAATAGCTGAGCTCAAATTCTTGCTCTAATTCATCAATAACGATGTCATGTATGATCATCTCATTCCCTGACCAAATCAATACCTGTGTTGGGATTTTGTAAATTGGAAAATCCTCAATGTTTTGTCTTTGTTTTACCTTAAATAATAGGGTTTGGTTATCGAGAACTTCGTATTCAGTGAATAAAATCAAATGCCCTTTTCCTAAAAACCATTGGTTAAAAAACCAGTTTAAATCTTCGCCACTTACTTCTTCGAAAGCGAGCCTTAAATGATGAAACTCAGCCGCCTTATATTTATTCGTTGTCAAATAATTATTCAAGCCCTTGAAGAATGCTTCATCTCCTAAATAGCTGCGGAGCATATGTAATATTCTCCCCCCTTTGTTGTACGAGTGTCCATCGAACATGTCTTCCTTGTCGAAATGATCAAACCAAATTAAATCATGATACCCCTGATATGATGCAGATTGGTAATAACCATCGGCCTCAATTTCAGCCTGATAATCAGCCTCATCCATTCCATATCGATACTCATCCCACAAATATTGAGAGTAATTGGCAAAAGACTCATTTAACGGAAGATTCGCCCATGATTCACAGGTCACAAGGTCTCCGAACCAATGATGAAATAATTCATGCGCAATGGTTGACTGATCATTGCCATCAAGCAAAGCTTCTTCATCTCTATACACGTATTCCCCAAAAATAACAGCACCTGTATTTTCCATAGCTCCGGAAACATAATCTCTCACCACAACTTGATTGTACTTGTCCCATGGATATTCAAGATCCAATAACTCAGAAAAATAAGCAATCATATTTGGCGTTTCTCCAAAAATGCCTCTTGCATCTTTCTCATATTCAGGTTCAACATAATAATTGACTTCAATCTTAGATCCATCTTTTTTGGTGTAAGAATCTTTAACAATGCTATACTCACCTATTGCCATCATAAATAAATATGGCGCATGTGGCAAGTCCTGTTTCCAATAATCTGTTCTTGTTCCATCCTTGTTCTTTTTTGATGAAACTAAATCGCCATTTGAAAGCGTTACATACTTGTCCTCAACAGTAATATAAATTTCTTGGGTAGTTTTTGCATTTGGAGAATCAATGGTAGGAAACCAAACTGAATTGGCTTGAGTTTCACCTTGAGTCCAAATTTGTGGCATTTTATTTTTCTCTTCCCCTTTTGGATTAATAAAATACAAACCTTTATCCCCGGCGATGGCAGCACTTCCTCCCATTTCAAGTTCATCAGGTTTAGAAATATACTCAATGGTTATCGTATATTCCTCCGTACTTTTATAAGTACGACCTAAATCGATATTTAATTTTAGCGCATCATTATATGTGTAGCTCAGGTCTGCTCCATTCATTTGAACTTTCAATATATCCATGCCTTTTGCATCCAAAATCAACTCGTCTGATTCATAAAAATGTGGTTTAGCGGTGATTGTTGCTTTACCGTTCAACTGTGATTCACTCCAATTGAAAGACACTTCCAATTTTGTATGAACTAAATCAGTCAATATAGTATTTGAAGGATTATAAATTTCTCGAACTTTTGGAGAGTCGTCTTCTTCATTCCAATCTTGTTGATTTGTCCAATCACCATCATATTCTGCCATCGACTCATCTGAACCACTTATTTCATCGTTATTAGAATCAGGTATTCCAGCGGTTTTACAAGCAAAAAGTATTAATACAAAAGGAAATAAAAAAAATGTAATATGTTTCATAGTAGGGTGTATTTTCTACAAAACTGAACAAATATTTTGAAATGGGTTACATCCAGAAGTAATTTAATGAGGGAAATACTCAACAACTTGTTAGATTTGCACAAAAAACTTAGCATGATCTCTATTAATAATTTCAACTTTAATTCGAAAAAAGCACTCGTTCGTGTGGATTTTAACGTGCCACTTGAAAAGGAAACATTAGAAATTACTGATGACAAGAGGATTAGAGCTGCCTTGCCAACAATTAATAAAATCCTTTCTGATAATGGCTCAGCTATAATCATGTCCCATCTTGGAAGACCCAAAAATGGACCTGAAGATAAATTTTCATTAAAGCACATAAAAACCAGAATTGAACAACTTACAGGAGCCAAAGTCCATTTTTCTAATGATTGTGTAGGAGTCGATGCAGAAACACTCTCTGAAAAACTATTGCCCGGAGAAATATTACTACTTGAAAATGTGAGATTTCATGGTGAAGAAACTCACGGTGACGAGACCTTCGCAAAACAGCTATCCAAATTAGGTGATTGCTACGTAAATGATGCCTTTGGAACAGCACACAGAGCTCACGCCAGTACATGTCAAATTGCTCAATTTTTTCCGAATGCAAAAATGTGTGGTTTTCTGATGGAAAAAGAAATCCAAAGTGCAAAATCAGTCATGGAAAATACCAAAAGACCATTCACCGCCATTGTTGGAGGAGCAAAAGTCTCAGATAAGGTTTTAATTGTAGAAAACCTCATTGATAAAGCTGATCACATTATTATTGGTGGTGGAATGGCATATACATTCAAAAAAGCTTTGGGTGGAAATATCGGCAACAGTCTTTGTGAAGACGAGAGACTCGACACTTGTTTAGAGATTTTAAAAAATGCCAAACAAAAAGGTGTCTCAATTCATTTGCCTGAAGATTCTGTAATCGCTGACGATTTCAACAATAATGCGCAAACAAAAACAACGAAGAGTAATCAAATAAAAGATGGATGGATGGGTCTAGACATAGGACCAGATGCCTCAAAAGACTTTTCTAATGTAATCTCCAAATCAAAAACCATCCTTTGGAATGGACCAATGGGCGTTTTTGAAATGACCACCTTTCAAGAGGGGACAAAATCTATAGCGAAAGCCGTGGCTTTAGCAACTAGAGAGGGGGCTTATAGCCTTATTGGTGGTGGAGACAGCGCTGCTGCGGCAAAAAAATTCGATGTTGATGATTCTGTTAGCCATGTAAGTACAGGTGGGGGAGCTCTACTTGAATACTTCGAAGGCAAAATCCTTCCTGGTATACAAGCCATTGAGGCATAAAAAAAGGGGCAGAAGCCCCTTATTATAACTGTGCATTTACTCAATCACCGTTGCACAGTTATTTCTTTATAATATAATACCTCACCTTCAGATTTAAACTGAATAAGATATACACCACTCATTAAATCATGTAGATGAAGAGATGAAGCCTCTAATACTGGGATTGAAGGCATAAACTGGCCATTTTTCGAGGTGATTTCAATATAATCGATTTGATCATCATACCACTTTATAGTGGCATCACCAGCATAAATCGATGAAGTCACAACCTTGACCCCATGTTTTTTCTTTTTAATGGGATCATCATCACCATTGTAAGGATTTGCGAAAGAAATTGAAGATACAAAAAGAAGACTTAGTGAAAATAGTATTGTGAAAATTTTATTTGCATTCATGACGTTGTGTTTTTTATTACAAGTCAAAGATGAAGCAGAATTGGCTGAAACGACTAAATTTCAAGTGGTTTACTTGAAAAATAGAATACTGTACATAGAGCGAACTACGTAAAATAGAGAATGAAAATAAGT
>DAIPZI010000074.1:0-7199 GCA_036782275.1 Crocinitomicaceae bacterium | reverse complement strand
TGTCGGCCTTTAAAATTTATTAAATAAAGTGTTACGCTTCTGTAGCTGCTTCAAAAGGAACAACTGAAACAAATGATCTGTTGTTTTTCTTCTTTTTGAATTCTACAAGCCCATCCTCGAGCGCAAATAATGTATGGTCTTTACCCATACCTACATTGTCTCCTGGGTGGTGCTGAGTTCCTCTTTGACGAACAATAATGTTACCTGCGATTGCAGCTTGTCCTCCAAATATTTTAACACCTAATCTTTTACTTTGAGATTCACGACCGTTCTTCGAACTACCAACTCCTTTCTTATGTGCCATTTTAGTTTATTTTTCTGCTGCTTCTTTCTTAGCCGCTTGTTTTTTAACTTTAATTCCTTTGATCGCTATTTCAGTAAATGCTTGGCGATGTCCATTCTTTTTCTTGTATCCTTTTCTTCGTTTCTTTTTGAAAACGATTACTTTATCACCTTTAACGTGATTTAATACTTCTGCGGTGACTTTTGCACCATCTACAGCTGGGGCGCCAACATTTACTTTTCCTTTATCATCTATCAACAAAACTTGATCAAATTCTACTTTTGATCCAGCTTCAGCATCTAAACGATGAACGAAAACTTTTTGGTCTTTTTGCACTTTAAACTGCTGCCCTGCTATCTCTACTATTGCGTACATAACAATGTTGCTTTAAAATTTCTTCCAAAATTGGTCTGCAAAGATAATGTTTTATTCCAATGAGTCAAAATATTTGACAAATTAATGACTGCTATTTTTAAATCCTTTAGAATTTGCAATAAATACCCCGAGAAGTACGATGAGCATTGAGAATATTTGATAACTAGAAAGCTGTTCTCCAAAGAAAAAACCGATAATAACCGCCACTATTGGAATAAAATAGGTCACGGAGCTTGCAAAAAGTGCTGATGTGTTTTTAATAATATTGTTAAAAAGGAAAAGGGCAAAGGCTGTTCCGACCAGTCCCAAAATACAGATGGCAATAAAACTATCCCATACAATGTTGTTGATTTCAAAGACAATCCATGTGCGTTCTAGTAAAAATATGATGATAGAAGGAATGATGAGTAAGATAAATGCGATGGCGGCAATATCTATTGATTTGTAGTGAGATAGCTTGTATCTAATAGTGCTTAAGCTTGTAGCATAGCATAGTGTAGCCAACACAACAGCAATGATATGTTTCCAATCACCTTGAAGTGAAACTGCTTTTCCGAAAAAAAGCAATAAAACAACACCAACACTTCCAATTATGGATCCAAGTATTTGGGTCCAGGTCATTTTTGTTTTAAAGAAGCCGAAACCAATGAATATTGTAAAAATTGGAGTTGTACTATTTAGCATTCCCGCAAAACCAGATGAAATGCCTGTTTCTGCGAAGGTGAATAAAAATGCCGGAAGCATATTTCCACAAATCGACACGATAAGAAAGTAGAGCATATCCTTTTTTATCTGAATTCGCTTAATGGCTCTATACCCAAATGGCAATAATGCGAGACTAGCAAGTAGAATCCGAAGCGTTGCCACTTGATTTGAGTTGAACACAATCTCGCCTGTGGGACCGTACATTCCTTTCTTCATAAGAATGAATGAGCTTCCCCAAATCAAGGACAGAAGGAGTAATAAAAACCAATATTTACCAGCAATTTTCACTTCACAAAAGTATGTAATTATTACAATCTCAAATTGTTAATAAAAAAATAGTTTTCCACTTTTTACCACTTTAGAGAAAAATCTATAAATGCTTTATTTACAGTGTTTATATTAGGTTAGTGAAACAAAATGATGTAATTTGCGTTATAAGTTTTCAACAATTTTATTTTTTGGTGGTAAAAAGTGGTAAATATCCATTATTTTTAACCATAATTTCGTTATGTCAGGATTAGTAGGAGAGTTTGAGGTTAAGTTAGATAGCAAGGGCAGGTTTCTGTTCCCTTCGGGTCTGCGTAAACAACTTCCTGCAAATGCCCAACGCGATTTCATGTTAAATAAGGGGTTTGAAGACTGCTTAACACTTTATCCAATCTCGGAATGGGAGCAAGTGAGTAAAAAGCTGTCCAAAATGAATTTGTTTAAACCAGAAAATCGAATGTTTTATCGATTATTTCATCAAGGCGCAAAACACGTTTCTCTTGATAATGCTGGGAGGGCTTTGGTCCCTTCAGGGCATTCGGAGCGTATAGGTTTGGGTCAAGAAGTTATGCTTATAGCGTACAATGATCGAATAGAAATATGGGATAAATCCAAGTACTTCACAATGATTGAAGACAACATGACGGACTTTGCTGATTTAGCAAATAAAGTAATGGGAGACTTGGATGGAGCAGACGAATAGTACATATCATATCCCCGTTTTAAGGGACGCCTGTATTGATGGTTTAGAAGTAAATCCAGAGGGTGTTTATGTTGACGTTACTTTTGGCGGTGGCGGTCACTCTAAGGCTATATTTAACAAGCTCAATAATAAAGGGGTTTTGTACGCCTTGGATCAAGATGAAGATGCAAAAGCAAACGTTTGGGACGCTCCAAATTTCAATTTCATTCAATCTAATTTTAAATTCCTTTCCAATCAGCTAAAAGCGAGGGGGGTTCATTCAGTAGATGGAATTTTAGCTGATCTCGGTGTTTCATCGCATCAATTTGATGTCGAGGAGAGAGGGTTTTCTACAAGAGGAAACGCCAATCTTGATATGAGGATGAATAAGGTTGGATCTTTAACCGCTGCTGATATTATAAATAATTATGACGAGGAGGAGTTGGTTGGAGTGTTGAGAAAATATGGGGAGATTAAAAACCCTAGAAAATTGGCCTCTGAAATTATTCAAAAAAGAGTGGGTGCTCCTTTAGTTACGACACGTGAGTTAACAGCGCTTTTGTCTAAGATGGCGCCAAAGTTTAAAGAGCACAGGTATTATGCTCAGGTTTTTCAGGCTTTGAGAATTGAGGTGAATAAAGAGTTGGAAGTGTTGGAGCAATTTCTTGTTCAAGCATCAGATTTATTAAATCCTGGAGGGCGTCTTGTGGTGCTTTCATACCACTCCTTAGAGGATCGTATTGTTAAAAACTACATCAAGAAGGGGAATTTTGAGGGGGTTATGAAAAAGGATTTTTATGGAAACCCCATCAAACCATTGACGGAAATAAATAGAAAGCCGATAACTCCAGAAGAAATTGAAATGTCACAAAACTCTCGTTCTCGGAGTGCTAAATTAAGAATTGCGGAAAAGAATGGGTAGAGGTGAAAAAAATACTGTTGGGGCCGAGAAGTCTGTCGGGAAAGGAAAAAAAGCAAATGCCTTAACCCAAATTCTTAATGGAGAGTTTTTGACCAAGTCATTTGTCCTGAATAATCTGCCGTATATCTTTTTCATCATTCTATTGCTAATGGTTTTTGTTGCTAAAGGTTATTACGTAAAACAACTCAATGATGACATTAAGATGAATCAAACTGAATTGAATCAGAATGCAGCTGATTTTATAGATCAAAAAACAAAGTTAGAGGATGAAACAAAGAGGTATAAGCTTTTAGAAAAATTAAAAGAAAGAGAACTAAAAGAATCGTTGAATGCAACCAAGGTGATTCGGGTTAAAAAATAATTAGATGAATAAGAATAAAGATTTTCTTTTTTACCGGGCATACATTATTTATTTCAGCTTTGTCTTGCTTATGATTTTGGTGTTGTGGATGACTCTATCTATTCAGCTGTCGGATCGAAATAGTCTTTTTGGAGCAGGGGATGAGCGTATTCCGAAAAAAACAATAACAGAAGAGGCAGAATATGGGGATATCCTTGATAAGGATTTAAATCCTTTAGTTACGACGATATCCTATTATGACATTTCAATGGATCCCAGTGTTGTCGATCAAAAAACATTTGATACTGAAATATCTAATCTTTCAAAGGGGTTGAGTGAGATTTTCATGGATAGAACTCCACGAGAATATGAAAACCTGATTAGGAAAAGTAGGGCGGACAATAAACAATTTGTTACACTTCAGAGGCAAGTGACGAATACTCAGCGTAAGCAGCTGCGAAAGCTTCCTATTTTTGAACTGGGTCAGATGAAAGGCGGTCTCATTGATAATCGAGAGACTTCTGTGCGTAAAAAATTGAGAGGTTTTGCCTCTAGGACTATAGGTCGATATACGGATAATGATGGCAAGGTTACTGCGATTGGTATAGAAGGGGCTTTTCATGATGTGTTGGCCGGTAGTTCTGGGCAGCGGGTTATGCAAAAATTGGCAACAGGTTGGAAGAAAACTGATAAATATGAAAAAGAAGCGGTTTCTGGTTCTGATTTGGTTCTAACCATTGATTCAGATATTCAGGAGGTGGTTCATTCCGAGCTAGAGAAGCAGCTTATAGAGATGGATGCGTCGCACGGTTGTGTTATTGTGATGGAAGTTAAAACCGGATATATAAGAGCCATTTCCAATTTAAAAAGGCATGCGGACAATACATTTACTCAGCCTTACAATTATGCAATTGGTACCCGAACGGCACCAGGTTCTACGTTTAAGCTAGCATCCTTAATGGCGGCTTTAGAAGACGGAAAGTTACACTTAGATGACATTGTAAATGCAAAAGGCAAGTACACCTTTAAAGGTTCTTCTAAGCCCTTGTTTGATTCAAATTGGGGAAATGGTTATGGAGAGATAACTGTAAAAAAAGCTTTTGAGAAATCGTCAAATGTTCTTGCGCCAACCATCAATGATAAATATAAGAATGAGCCTCATAGGTTTATTGAACGCTTAGAGCAATTTGGTTTAACCGATCCTTTGGGAATCAAATTAGTCGGGGAGAAAAAACCATTGGTTTCGAGACCAGGTACTAATGTTTGGTCTGGTTTATCCATTCCGTATATGGCTATAGGTTATGAAGTAGAGCAAGTTCCTTTGCAAACCTTAAGCTTGTATAACACCGTTGCTAACAATGGAAAGATGATGAAGCCATTGTTTGTTCAAGAAATAAGGCGGTCAGGTGAAGTCGTTGAGCGTTTTAGTCCAGTAGTTTTAAAGGAAAGAATCTGTTCTCAATCAACGATTAATAAAGTAAAAAAATGTCTTGAGGGAGTGATGAAAAATGGAACGGGGGCTGATTTGGCTAGTGTCAATTTTGACATTGCAGGAAAAACGGGTACGGCTAAGATAATGGATGAGTCGGGTCAGTTTTTAGAAAGGAATAAATCGGAATATCAAGCCTCTTTTTGTGGGTATTTCCCAGCGGAAAACCCCTTGTATTCTTGTATTGTAGTGATTTATAAGCCCAAAGTTAACATTCATGGAGCAAAGGTATCGGGAACTGTTTTTGCTGCCGTTGCGAATAAGGTGTTCGCTTCTAATTTACAATTTCATGACGCTATAAATGAGGTTGGTGAACGTTCTAAGAAATCACCTCAAATAAAGTCCGGTTACAAATCAAATGTTTCGAGTGCTCTTTCAGAATTGGGGTATGAGCATGAGTATAATAAATCTGGAAATTGGATTAATTCTTCGAAGTCCTCATCAAAAATCAAATTGTCCGAGAGAAAAATTGTGAATAACGTGATGCCAAATGTAACAGGAATGACTGCTAAGGATGCCGTGTTTCTACTTGAGTCTTTGGGATATGTTGTGAAAATTAAAGGTTATGGGCAGGTCGTTTATCAGTCTGTAAAAGAGGGTGAAGACGTTGAAAAGGGGCGTTTGATTCAAATCACATTAAAAGAATAATGAAAAAATTAAAAGACATATTAAGTGGCTTTGACTATGAGGTAACTCATGGGGATTGTGATGTGCCTGTAAAAGGGCTTCATTTTGATTCAAGATTGGTTACTGGTGGCGATGTGTTTTTTGCTATCCCGGGTGTTTTGGTTGATGGACATGATTATATACAAGGCGCTATTGATAAGGGGTGTAGATGTGTGGTCCTTGAAAAACTGGGTGATTACACTCAAGAAGACATGACTTTTGTGTTGGTTAAAGATGGTTCAATCGCTCTCGCTGCTATGGCGAGTGCATTTTTTGATCATCCGTCGAGAAAGATTGATCTGGTTGGGATAACCGGAACGAATGGTAAGACGACTACGGCCACATTGCTGCACGATCTGTATTCTTCGATTGGACATAAATGCGGTTTAATTTCAACGGTGACCAATAAGGTTTCGGATAAATCAATTAAGGCTACACACACAACTCCGAATCCGGTCTCCTTGAATAGTTTATTAAACGAAATGGTAAATGAGGGCTGTACTCATTGTTTTATGGAGGTGAGTTCCCACGCGGTAGTTCAGAATAGAATACACGGTATTCAATTTAAGGGTGGTGTATTCACAAATATCAGTCATGATCATTTGGATTATCATAAGACCTTTGATGCCTATATAAAAGCAAAAAAGAAATTTTTCGATGATTTGCCAGGTGATTCTTTTGCTTTGGTAAATATTGATGACAAAAATGGTTCTGTTATGCAACAGAATACATCCGGTCGTAAATACACTTTCGCGTTAAAAACGCCAGCAGATTTTAAAGCTAAGATTATTGAAAATGAGATATCAGGATTGATAATGAACATGGATGGTATGGAGTTCTATTCTAGGCTAATAGGTCAATTTAATGCATATAATCTGCTCACGGTTTTTGCAACAGCCACATTGCTTGGAGAAGACAAGTTAACGATCCTAAGTGCATTGAGTAATTTAAGCTCCGTGGATGGTCGGTTTCAATATGTAAAAGGTCAGAAAGGCCCCACTGCAATTATTGATTACGCGCATACTCCAGATGCACTCGAAAATGTTCTTTCAACCATCAATAGCATCAAAAAGAAAAACTCAAAATTGTATACCGTTGTGGGTTGTGGTGGTGATCGCGACGTGTCGAAAAGACCCATTATGGCATCAATTGCCGCTCGATTAAGTGATCAGCTCATTCTTACCTCTGATAACCCTAGAAATGAAAATCCTGAAGTGATTTTAGAGGACATGAAAAAGGGTCTTGATAAGGTTGAGAGAGACATGACTCTTTCTATTTCCGACCGAAGAGAAGCCATTAAGCTTGCGATTAAGTTGGCGAGTAGCTTAGACATCGTATTGCTCGCGGGTAAGGGGCATGAGAAATATCAAGAAGTTAAAGGGGTCAGATACGATTTTGATGATTATCAAATAGCAAGTGAATTTTTAAACCAAATAGAGAACTAATGCTGTATTATATTTTTGAATTTTT
>DAIPZI010000073.1:2921-7202 GCA_036782275.1 Crocinitomicaceae bacterium | reverse complement strand
TTGCTGACTTTGGAGCCCTGAAAGGAACAATGACTCCATTAACCAAAAGTTTTCGTGCTAGAAACGGCAAATCGATTACTCGAGGATCATTTAAAAACTCTGAAAGATATCTTCGAACATCACTTGTTCTCGGACTGTCAGGTGTCCCTAATTGAATCAATAAAACACAAGTCTTTTTCAATTTATTTTATTTTAATTCCTACTAGATTCATTAACAATGAGAGATGAATTTCGTTCAAAAGTAGTTAGATTATTATTTGTAGGATGATATTAAATAACTTTACTGCCGTGAATTGGAAAAATAAAATATTCAAAAATCACTCTATCGAGGAATTTGAAGACCTAGCTTATGAAGTTTTTAGGTTTCAGACGACTCATTGTGAGGTTTATTCTGAGTATGCGAATGCGTTAGGAATGATGAACCCGAGTAAACTGAGTGAGATTCCGTTTTTACCAATATCCTTTTATAAAACGAGAAAAATCATCTCGAATACTTTTAGTGAACATGAGTGTGTTTTTAAAAGCAGTGGCACGCAGGGAGAAAGAAGTAACCACTATGTTGCAGATACTGATATTTATAAGCATTCTTTTGATCGTACTTACAGGGACTTTATCGGAAATCCTGAAGATCAACTCATTATCGGACTTCTTCCTAATTATGTTGAGCAGGGAGACTCTAGCCTTGTATATATGGTGAATCATTTGATCGAAACGAGCAATCACAAGGGGTCACAATTTTTCCTTTCCGAATTGGATAAGTTAGAAGAGGTTGTGACGAATTCAAATCTTAATGGAAAACAACTTGTTGTTATTGGTGTAGCTTATTCTCTTTTGGACTTGTGTGATTTGGGAATTAATTTACAAGATGCAATCGTAATCGAAACTGGCGGAATGAAAGGCAGGCGAAAGGAGCTTTCAAAAGAGAACTTGCATTCTAAGCTTATCAAAGAGTTGAATATTAATCGTCTTTATTCTGAATACGGAATGACAGAGATGCTATCTCAAGCATATTGTTCTAAGGACTTTCAATTTCAAGGTCCACCATGGATGCGCATTCTTATTAGGGACATGTACGATCCTTTGTCCATTATTGGAGATAAAAAACGCGGAGGAATCAACGTTATAGACCTCGCAAATGTTTACAGCTGTAGCTTTATAGCGACGGAAGATACTGGGATTAAGATTGGGGATAAATTTCAGCTTATGGGAAGAATAGAGAAGTCCGACCTTCGCGGATGTAATTTGTTAGTTGATTAGATTTTGTATTTTTGATTTTAAATATAAATCATGACAATTCAAACGGTTTTAATTCTATTTTCTATTGGTATTTCTGCTGGATTGTTGAGCGGTTTTGTTGGAGTAGGTGGAGGAATCATTATTGTTCCAGCCCTAGTCTTTTTGGTTGGTTTATCCCAACATGAAGCACAAGGCACGAGTCTTTTTATTCTATCTATGCCAGTAGTTCTTTTAGGAGTTATGAATTATTGGAAATCTGGTGATGTAAATTGGAAATACGGGTTGGTCATTGCCTTAACCTTTTTTATTGGTGCTTACTTCGGGTCCAAACTGTCTCTTAAATTACAACCTGGAATGGTGAAATTCCTCTTTGGTTTATTGATGGCCGTTGTATCCGTTAAACTAATTCTTTCAGGTTACACCTCAATCACTTCAGATGGCGATTGATTTTAAACAAATCGAGAATTTTTCTGAAAAGATTTATGAGAAAGTCTTAGGATACCGGGAACATCTGCATCGCAATCCTGAGTTATCCTACAAAGAATATAACACATCCAAATTTGTTTCATCGATTTTATCTGATCTTGGTATTGAGAATTCTACAATCGGAAATACTGGCGTTGTGGCCACGATTTCGGGCAATCATCATTCAGAAAACATGTCCTGCATCGCACTACGAGCAGACCTTGATGCTTTGCCCATTCAAGAGGAAAACGACGTAGCTTATAAAAGTGAAATAGATGGAGTAATGCATGCTTGTGGTCATGATGTTCATACCTCAATCCTACTTGGAGCAGCAGAGTTTATTTATAAGAATCGAAATCAATTAAAGCAACCTGTAAAGCTTATTTTTCAGCCAGGTGAAGAACAAAATCCCGGAGGAGCAACCTATGTTATTCGAGACGGAGGACTTGAGAATCCTAAAGTTGACAAAATGGTGGCCTTGCATGTATTCCCTGATTTGGATTTTGGTCACTTCGGTTTTAAGGAAGGATTATACATGGCTTCATGTGATGAATTACACATCGAAGTTCAGGGGTTGGGTGGACATGGAGCATTACCCGACCGCACCGTTAATCCTCTTTTTATGGGGGCAGAGTTTATTCTTCAGGCCCGAGATTACATAAATGATAAGACACCGAAAAATGTGCCGAGTGTCATTAATTTCGGGCATTTTGAAGCTAGAGGTGCGACAAACGTTGTTCCAGAGAAGGGCTTTATAAAGGGTACTTTTCGAACAATGGATGAGGAATGGAGAGAGAGAGCGAAGAGTGAACTATTGACTATTGCTGAAAATATTTCAAGAAAGTATAAAGGAGAAATCAAATTAAATATTTCCCATGGCTATCCTTTTTTGAAAAATGATGTTGAGTTAACGAGGGTGATTCAATCTATTGCCGAGGATCATTTTGGGAAAGAGATGGTGCATAAACTACCTAAAAGAATGACGTCTGAAGACTTTGCGTATTACAGCCAGCTTGTTCCAGTATGTTTTTTTAGATTGGGGGTGAGAAATGAAGAAAAAGGCATTGTTAACGGTTTACACCATCCAAATTTTGACATTGATCCTCGTTCGATTAAAAAAGGAATTCAAATATTTTCTTCATTAGTGTTTTCATGAATAAATTGAAAATGCTTTTTCTTTCAGTATTTGTATTGTCACTTGTTTTTTCGTGTTCAAAACAAAAAAGAATTCAAAATAAAATTTCTGGAAAGTGGGAACTTCGAGAAATGAGAATAGTTAACGGTCAGGGCTTTACTTATTACCTTGAAAATGTAGAAGGTGAATTGGACCTAAATTTTGAAAATAATACGTCGTCAGGAGTAGTGTTGTTTCAGAATGATGATGTGGCTAATGGTCAAGCCTACAGTATTGATTTTGAGGGAGACTCTTTGGACGTGAATTCAGATTTAGAGGTCTTAAACCTCTATGTAAATCAGGAACGTGTTCCGTTTAGTTTGGTGCTGTTTAATTCGGATGATCTCGTGATAGAATATTATGATTTCCCCAATTATCAACTTCGCAAGTTTATATTCTCAAGAAATTGATACAATTTTTAAAGGTTTTTAGCTTATATTTGTTCATAATGAAAAGCATTGGAATGATTCGGATATTTTTAATTTTATTTTTATTGATTTTTTCAAACGTCAGTCAGGCGCAGTTTGAGCAAAATAATAAATGGTCTTTGGATTTAAATGGAGGGGCTACGAATGCTGTAAAACCATACGCTACAGGATATTTTTCAAATACAGTAGGTTTGTTTCATGCTTCAGGTGGTCTTCGTTACATGTTTAATAACAAATACGGCATCAAAGTAGACGGTGGTTTCGATCGAATCAAAAATGACGAATTTGGTTCAAATGGCAACAGTTTCGAATTCCGAACAAACTATGTCCGTACTTCTCTACAACTAATCTTGGATATTGGAAGGGCTTTTAAATTTGAAAATTTCTCAAATCACGTGAGCCTATTGTTTCATACCGGAGGAGGATTGTCTCAAATTAAGAGTGTGGATAATGGATTGTCAGACAAGATGTTCAATTATGTGGTTGGATTTACACCTCAGGTTAAACTAGGAAATAGAGTTGCACTTGTTGCAGACATATCGTTTATCTGGCACATTTATCAGCAATATACTTTTGACATGACCCAGTCATACAGCCAAAGAGGTTTTGACGGATTTCTTGCAAATGGAAGCTTGGGCTTGAACTTTTATCTAGGTAAAAATGAAACACACATGGATTGGGCATATACACCTTGTTTTCCTGACATGTCATATTTAGACGTAGAGATTAAAAAATTGGATAGTACCAATCAAAATTTATTGAAAAAACTTAGAGATGATGATGGGGATGGCATTATCAATGTAATGGACGATGAACCCAACACACCTGAAGGAAATACTGTAGATTGTAAAGGAGTGACGCTTGACCTTGCTCAAAACCCAGAAACCCCTGAGACTCCAGAAACCCCTGAGACTCCAGAAACCCCTGAGACTCCAGAAACTCCTGAGACTCCAGAAACCCCTGAGACTCCAGAAACCC
>DAIPZI010000073.1:0-2821 GCA_036782275.1 Crocinitomicaceae bacterium | reverse complement strand
CCAGAAACCCCTGAGACTCCAGAAACCCCTGAGACTCCAGAAACCCCTGAGACTCCAGAAACTCCTGAGATTCCAGAAACCCCTGAGACTCCTGAGACTCCTGAGACTCCAGAAACCCCTGAGACTCCAGAAACTCCAGAAACTCCTGAGACTCCAGAAACTCCTGAGACTCCAGAAACTCCTGAGACTCCAGAAACCCCTGAGACTCCAGAAACTCCAAATACAACGCCTGTTTTCATAGACAAATCAGGACTCACCACGATAGGAGATATTAACTTTGGACTGAACCAATCCTATGTTCAAGGAAAGTTTTATAGTGTTCTTAATGAAACAGCTAATATTTTAAAATCGGATGCAAGTTTAAAAATATTACTGACTGGTCACACCGACATTACAGGAGGAGAAGACCTTAACGTAATACTTGCGAGAAAACGAGCAGAATCAATTAAGAAATATTTAATAAGTAGAGGTATTAATGCCTCGCGTATTGAGGTAGTTTCATTTGGTGAAACAAAACCCAAATTCTTAAGTAACACTGCTGTAGGAAGAGCCTTAAATAGAAGGGTGGAAGTTTACATTCAGAGTAAGTAATTTATAGAAAGCCCAACTCAAGTTTCGCTTCTTCACTCATCATGTCTTTATCCCAAGGAGGATCAAAAACAATATTAACTTTTGCTGATTTTACATCGGTTATTTCAGCAACTTTATCTTCAACTTCTTTTGGCATACTTTCCGCAACGGGGCAGTTTGGAGAAGTTAAAGTCATTTGAATCTGAACATTTGATTCTTTATCGATTTTCACTTCATATATGAGTCCCAATTCATACACATCAACTGGTATCTCAGGATCATAAATAGATTTGAGAACCTCTACAATAGTATTTTCTAGTTCGTCCATTTAAATGTTTTTTATCGCGTCCAATTTCATTCGTTTTACCATTTCTAATAGGCCATTTGCTCGAGTAGGTGAGAGGTGTTCTTGTAGACCTATTTTCTTTATAAAGAACAGCTCCTCTTTCGCAATTGTTTTAGGCTCCTCACCATTCATAACTTTTATAAGTAGAGAAATGATGCCTTTTGTAATAATAGCATCTGAATCTGCATAATAAAACATCTTACCATGTTTACAATCGGATTTTAGCCATACACGTGATTGGCAACCTTCGATAAGCTGATCATCTTGTTTATCTTCATTTGGAATCATTTCAATTTCCTTTCCAAGATCAATGATTAATTCATATTTTTCCATCCAGTCATCAAACATTGAAAAGTCCTCAATAATGGAGTTTTGTTTTTCCGTGTAGGTCATTAGCTAAGGATTTGAATGGACTTGTTTAAAGCAGCCATAAATACATCTATTTCATCTTTTGTGTTGTATATACTGAACGACACCCTGATTGTGCCTGGTATTTGATAAAAATCCATAATTGGTTGAGTGCAATGGTGTCCTGTTCGAACGGCAACTCCTTGCTTATCAAGTAAAGTGCCTATGTCGAATGGATGAATTTTTCCTACGTTAAAAGAAATCACACTTGTTTTGTTCTTAGAATTGCCAAATATTTGGATTTCTGGTATTGTCATCAATTGTTCTTCTGCATAACGGAGTAGTTCCAATTCATGATTTTTGAACTGTTCAAAATTGAGTGAATTTAGAAAGTCAAAAGCCGCACCCAGTGCAATTCCTCCTACGATATTTGGAGTTCCTGCTTCAAATTTGAATGGCAAGACATTGAAGGTGGTTTTTTCAAAGCTGACTTTTTCAATCATGTCGCCGCCGCCCTGATATGGGGGCATGATATTCAATAGTTCACTTTTTCCATAAAGAACTCCGATTCCTGTTGGACCGTATATTTTATGACCTGAGAAAACAAAAAAATCACAATCTAATTCTTGTAGATCAATTTTTTCATGTTGAATACTTTGGGCACCATCAATAAGAACTTTAGCGCCAACGAAATGTGATTTACGAATAATCTCCTTTATGGGATTTATAATTCCAAGAGAGTTCGAGATATGCGTTATTGATACAAGCTTCGTTTTTTCGTTAAGTAGTTTTTCAAATGCTTTAAGGTCAATTTCTCCAGAATTGTGAATTGGAATTACTTTTAACTTGATTTTTTTTCTACTCTCTAAAAGCTGCCAGGGCACAATATTAGAGTGATGTTCCATCGCTGAGATAAGAACCTCATCTCCTGGATGAAGCAGTTCGCCAAACGAAGAAGCAATTAAATTAATACCATCAGTAGTACCTTTAGTAAAAATAATTTCAGCATCGCTTTTAGCATTAAGATAGTTGCTTACCTTAAGTCTGGCTTGCTCATATGCAGTTGTAGCTTCTTGGCTTAATGAGTGAACGCCTCTGTGGATGTTTGCGTTCTCCTTTTCATAATAGGTTTTGATTTTATCAATGACCGTCGAAGGTTTTTGAGAGGTCGCTGCGTTATCAAAATAGATTAAATCTCGTCCATTCACTTTTTGAGTCAATATTGGAAATTGAGACCTAAGATCTTCTAAAGCTGTATTACTTTTTGATATGTCCTTCATTACTGTGCAAAATTAACGAAAGCAAGAAATAAAAACGTTTAATAAATTAATTTTATTTAGACCTCATTTCAATGTACGGAATTAACATTTCTTCCATTGAAATACCGCCATGCTGAAAAGTGTTGCCATAATAATTTACAAAATGGTTGTAATTGTTTGGATAAACGAAGAAATCCTGCTCTTTGGCAAATACAAATTCACTTGACATTTTTTGCTTTGGTAGAAAAGCATCCTGTGGGTTTGAAACCACAAATACGTCTTTACTTTTGTATCCTAA
>DAIPZI010000072.1:0-7211 GCA_036782275.1 Crocinitomicaceae bacterium | reverse complement strand
AATGGCGAGGTAGCTCAGTTGGTTAGAGCGCCGGATTCATAACCCGGAGGTCGGGAGTTCAAATCTCCCTCTCGCTACAACAAGGGATGTCATTCCCAGTAAAGGTTTCAGACAATCATCTGGAACCTTTTTTTATTCCCTCTACCCTCTTGTGCTAGGAACTGTGCTAGGTCTTGTGCTAGGAATTTCCTCGATATCGAGTTTTTAGACATTAAAAAAAGACCCTCATTTCTGAAGGTATTTAACTGTCAACTTTGATGTTTGACTTTTTGACGTTAAACTTTTCATAAGCCCCATTGTTTTATAGGAAACAAACACTTATGAATTTTTTACTCCCTGCACTTTTATCTATTCAAATTATGGCTTTATTCGTAACTACTGATTCCGAAGAATCGACAACCCGTCTTTTTGACTTTACACAAAACTCAGACATCAAAAACTGGAGAATTGTAAATGACGATGTGATGGGAGGCATTTCAAGCTCATCCTTTGGATTGAGTAATGCCGGGAATGGTATTTTCATGGGTAAGGTTTCCACTGATAATAATGGTGGTTTTGCTTCTGTTCGATACAATATGGATGAATTCAAATGTGATCATCTCAAAACCCTAAGAATAAGACTGAAAGGCGATGGTAAAAATTACCAATTCCGCATTAAGAACAAAAGCTCAGACTATTATTCATACATTACGACCTTTTCTACCAGTGGAGAATGGGAGACAGTCGAAATGAACTTAGAGGATTTTTATCCAAGCTTTAGAGGTAGGAAATTGGACAAACCCAACTTTAATAAAAAGTCAATGGAGCAAGTGTCTATTCTGATTGCCAACAAAAAGAACGAAAGCTTTAAACTCGAGATTGACAACATAGAGCTCTATTAGAGCATGAATTAATAAAAACAAAAAAGACCCTCAGTTCTGAAGGTCTTTATCTAATTATTTTGAAAGCCTTTAGTCTGCTATCGTAAATACCTTTTCTGAAGTTCCATCAGAATACTGATAGATCAAAACTGTATTTGGAGAGTATTCTACTTGTTGTCCAAGTAAGTTCACTATTTTAACCAATTCTTTTGATTGATTAAGACCAAGTTCTGATATCCCAACAAAATCTGAAGGTAAAATCCCTTTGGCATCAAAAGGTATATCATTGCAATTGGTTTGCTCCCCTAATGAATTCATCGTACAAATATCAGCAGATAGCGTAATAAAATTTGTTCCATTATAGTACATCGCGTGGCCAGAAGCCCCATCATCTAATAATTGACTAGTAACAAGGGTTGTTGTGAAATTTGTCATGTCAATCTTGTATAGAAACTCTTCTCCTGCCATTCGATACATAAAACCATCCGATGTGTTGAATGCAAGCGCTTCGCCATCAGCATCTTCATCACCAGACAAATCCGCCTTTTCAGTCAATTCGGCATTCGTTAGGTCTATTGAGTATAACCTGTTCGGATTAGAACCTCCATCACCAGTGATTCCGTATAAAGCACCATCACCGGAAAAAGAAATACTTGAAATTTTATCAGTTAAAGCACCAATTTTTAATGCCACAGAAGTAGCAAGATCAAGTTTAGCAAGAAATCGGCTGCCGCCTTGAGATTTAGCAACAACATAAACATTAGAATTCACCTGATCCATAGCCATACCCGTAAACCCAATTATTAGGTTGTTGTTGGTTTCTACCACAACGGACTGTTCGTATACATTTCCATCATCTCCTAAAACGTATAAGCTATCCGTCTCGGATGTTACAACATTATAAAACATGATTTGTGAAAATCCATAAAACTGAATGAATAACACAGTAAAGAGTAAAATTTTTTTCATAAGATTTATTTTTTTTCACAAAAATAATACTTTTTTAAACTCTATTTTTTAATAGGCATTGATCTCTACAAGTCAAAAAAGCCACTCAAAAGAGACGTTTTTTCAAAAGAAGGAAAGGTATTTATTACTGTTTCACCACAACTGTAGGTTTATAAATACCCTCAACTTGTACTGTATAGGTCCCACTTAAAAGTTTTTCAAGAGAGACTTCGGTATTCTTTCCTGTGAGTTTTCCTTTCAACACTTCCCTACCCTGTTGATCATAAATATTGAACGTATTGTTCAGCACCTTTTCTGATTGAATAACAATAAAATTTGTTGTTGGGTTTGGGAAAATTTGATAATCGGTAAATACATTTTCATTTAAAGAAGATTGTCCCGTGATAAAGATATAATCAGTTTCAATAAGTGTATCAGAGCATGAGCCAATCAAATCAGCTGCATACAGGCTTACCGTATATGATCCGTTCGAAGTATACTCATGGAATACATTTAAATTATTGGATTGGATTGATGTACCGTCCCCAAAATCCCACCAAAAATCATAGCTACTCAAATTTGGAGTAGTATTGGTGAATTGCACAGCGAACGGTGGTGCGGTAAACAATTGCTGGCTTGCACTAAACCCTAAATCAAAGCTTTCATCAACATAAGTCAGCTCTAACACCACGATGGAATCACAGCCATTGCTGCCTTGACTGACCTGAGTGTATAGTCCAGAATCATAAATCAAATCACCATTCCAATTGTATGGATTCCCACAAATAGCAGAGTCACTTATGTAATTTGTAATTTGACTAGAAGTATTAATGGTCACATAGGCCGTATCACTGCAATTGTCATTATTTACGTAAAGGGTTGCCGTTTCATTGATGTCTTCGGAATAAAAGTGACTAAAAACATTAGGAATGGTATCGTAATAATATATACCATCACCAAAATCCAAGTAAAAAGAATCACCAACACTCCCACTGTAATCAAAAGTCACAACGATTGGCGTGCAACCACTTGATGGAGTCGCATTCATTGATGCTGATATTGCATTGAAAGTAATCGATATTGTGGTATCATAACTGCACCCAAAATCATCCATAACATTAAAAGTGTAACTGTTATTTCCATTTTCAGGAGCAACGATTATGGACGAATCTCCTAAATTATCTATAATCGTCGTATTCGGAGTCCACCAAGCAGAATCGAGAGTGTTTTGATAATTCGAAATACCTGTGGTAGAAGAATAAAAATCGATGCCCCAACCAAAAATGTATCCATCGTCAATACCTAGGTTATCTTGGACAAATATGGTCCATTCTCCATTAAATGGACAACCAAAGAAATCACCAAAAGAGCTTTCTGGTGCGTATATGTAAGACGGATCTACTGACGGGCTCCCCTCTCCAAAGTTTGGTGCAGGAATGGTATTTCCCCAGTTCTGTGTCATTGGACCGATATCATTAAATACGGAGCTGAAGCAATATTCCCAGCCTTCTCCTGGTCCACCGCCACCACTATCATCAATCGGATCTCCTAAATGGGTCCCACCTCCACTCGTCCCTCCGGGAATGGCTCCTGGACTATAGGAGTTCACTAGAGGAACTGTTGCACCATTTGGGCATTCCAACCAAATCTCTAGATCTCCTGCATAGGAATGTTCCATTGTAATGCAGACCTGGTTCAATTCTTGAGCATTGGTAATGGTAGCCCCTTGAGGAAAACCAGATATGGTAATAGGAGTCTCGTATTGTGCCCCAGATCCATCTGGAAGGAAGGTGAGTCCTGTAACATATTGTGAACTGCTATTGGCGAAGCCGCCATCTGGAAAACTGAAGGAATCACCAAAACCACTTGCCCCTCCAAATATTTGGGCGGTCTCACCGGTGCATAAGGAATCATTGGATATATAAAAGCCCGTAAATTCAGGAGTCATCCCAGTACGGACCTTACTCATGAGTTCGGCATTTTCTCCGTTTTGGTCCGTAATATTTAGATTCACCAAATAACCATTAGCAATACTTACAAGAAAAATAATAGTATCGTTATTGGGAAAGCTTACGCCATCAATGGTCCATTCAAAATCAATATTCACATTGACATCTTGAGAGTATCCAGTACCCGTGTTTTCTAAAGAATTAGAAAAGTCAGGTGTTGCTACAAACACAATAGTGTCTCCCAAACATACGTCAACAAATCCCGTATCGATTGGATTCAAACTGTTACTTGAAGATCCATTAATATAGGCCTCCATATGAGGAGTGAAAGCTTGATTGCTTTGAGCATTTAAAAAATGGAAACAAAAAAATACACAAAAAGTGAAAATAATTTTCATGAGCGCTAAAATTAGTAATACAAAGATATCATTCTAAAAATTAAATAATTACCAAAAAAAATAAGGATTAACACCAATTGATAGAGCAAAAAAAAGCGCCTCATACGAGACGCTTTTTAATACTAAAAGAAGACGCTCTTAGTGCTCTCCGCAATGAACTGTGTAAACCACGCTGTCCATAACATAGCCTGTATTTTCCAGATCCTCTGCAGCTTCACCACAGTATTCACCTTCTAATTCTACTTCTCCGTTAGGACCATCATAATGACATTCGTAACACTCTTCTTTGTTGCAAGCTGTACTTGCGATTAGCAGCATTGCTGCAAAAAACATTTTTGTTTTCATTTGTTAAAATTTAATTTATTATTTATTGATTATTGATTACTAGTTGATTGGTTTCTGCTCTCAATACTCCATTTGAGATTGAAATAGAAACTACTACCTGGTTCCATTAAACCAAGTGATTTAAGACTCGACATGTGATTAATATAGCTCGTGTTTAATACATTTCGCATCCCAAAAGATAGCTCCACAGGCCAATTCCCGTCCCACTTCATTTGACAACCAAATTGAAGAAGATGGTATGGGTCTGTTGAAGTTTCTAAAGGACCAACCCGGTCTTGTTTGAAAAAATAATTATGCTGAACAAGTACTGAGGCAAATCCAAATGTCTTATTTTTTGATAGTTCAATACGCACATTTGAACGCAATCTTGCTTGGGGCATAAAATACAAGTCCTCTCCTTCTTGTGCCAATCCTATATCACGACCAAAGGTATTTGAATAACCTGTTTCAAAATGAATACGATGCGCAAAATGCGGATGATAATGTACTCTTGTTTCTAATCCATAGAGTAATACACCATCCTTTGCTGCATATTCATAAACATCCATTCCATTTATAGAGGAATCTAACTGTGCCAGTTGTATATAACCTGAAGCCATTGTGGTATACGGATTAAACATAAGAGAAAAATGCTCATTAGAAAACTCATAATTCACATCAAGCTGCACAAAACGTTCAGATTCCAAATTACGATCACCCAACTCATAGCGCACAGCTCCATGATGAACTCCATCACTTAAGAGCTCAGATAAATGCGGAGCTCTTGTTCCGGAAGAAACATGCATTGACAAATCATTTAGTGCATTACCAGACCATTGCTTTCTCAACCCAATTGCTGCGTTGAAATTAGAATAATCACCACTGAAATCAGCACTTCTGACTGCGCGATGGTCAAATCGAACAACGGCATTTAGTTGCAGACCTTTTAAATCATAAGATAAAGAGCTGTATGCACCCATATCAAACTGATCAGAATCATCAATTAAACGCTCCTCAGCATCAAGACCATTATCATTACTTTCTAGAATGGTTTGTATTCCAGACAACAACTTTAGATTTTTATTAGGATTCCAATGATATCTTGCTTGAACGGAACTTGAATTCAAATACATGTCGATTCCTGGTGTGTAAATCTTTTCCTCGAACTCCGCTAAATTGTTGTAACCATGATTCACAAAAAATTCCATCTTGTTTTTGGCATTGATAAAATAACTTGCTTTGAAATTTCCAAAATGATTTTGAATTTTTTGATAGGGTAACGAAAAATCTCGATCTTGTTCATCAAGCATAAATGATTCTGGGGCTGGGTTCAAATCATGCGTATGACCTGGAATTCCAACTTCAGAATTAGAGTACAAATAATTTAGTTCAAAATTCCACTTACCAGAATTGTAGCCAAGCTTAAATTTTCCGCCCATGTCATTCATCCGAGAATCACTCAAATATCCACCGTTAGGTAGCTTGTAGTCAGCATAACTAGAAAAAACAGCTGCTGCACTCATCCGGAGCTTTTTACCGGACAATTTATATACTACGGAATTTTGAGTCCCTAGGCTTGCCGTTTCAAATTGTGTATTTAAGTCAACAGAATAAGAATTTTGCGGAGCAAAAGAACCATCTTTTAGATAAAGTAAGCCTCCGGTGGCATCCCCAGTATAAATAAGAGACATTGGTCCCTTGATGACTTCTGCACTTTCCATTCCTGCCATAGAAATTCCCAATCCATGATCTCCGCCCCATTGTTGATTATTAATACGCATTCCGTTAAGAAATGTAACAACCCTCATTCCTTGCATTCCTCGAATTACGGGCTTCGAATTTAAAGGACCATAAGAAGCCATTTGAACACCATCTATTTGGGACAAGGCCTCAGTTATTGAAAGGGGTGAAATTACACTCAACTGATCCAATTCTATATAATCTGTCTTTTGCGTCATACTCCCTTGAAGTTCACGGCGTTCAACACGAACCATCACCTCCTCCATATTGTGCGGGTCAGGTTGTAGAACCAGATCAATAAAATCACAGCAGGTTATGGAAATATTTTGAGATTCATAGGTCATGGCACTAACCTGAAGCATAAATTCGTCAGGCCAGTTTCCTTCTAATGTAAATCTTCCATTTATATCCGTATAGGTAGCTACACCAAGCTCCTTTAACTCTATCTTTGCACCTGGTATAGACTCATTATTTAAACCGTCTTTTACAACGCCGGTCAACTGTTGTGCGATGCACATATATCCTGTCATAAACAGGATAAAACAAGAAATTTTATTCATTATTAATTTTGTTCGTTACGTAATTTTATTAGCTAAAATGTAACGAACTAGGAGGACCCCGTAGTTGAATATTTTGGGCAGAACCAACGGTCACAGAACCGTGCTCCCATGAAGAAACGAAATTGATCGAGCCTTTTGGTACTTGAACAATTTCAAATTTTGGCGTATCCAATGAATGAAAAGAATAGGAACATAAATCACAGTCCGCTTCTTCAAAAGAAAGACCCTGATGTTCCTCTGAATCCGTGTCATGATCATGATGCTCATGCATGGGCTCTAAACACTCATGTATCAAAGATCGCGGAACATGGATAGCAACCATACCCAACAATAATAAATACAAAAGCGATGTTTTCATTAATCAAAATTAAAAAAAACAATTAAAATGATCTTAAAAAAATACCACAAAAATAACAAATTTATTAAAGTTTT
>DAIPZI010000071.1:0-7270 GCA_036782275.1 Crocinitomicaceae bacterium | reverse complement strand
GGTGTATACGTCGGTGCAATTGAATATAAACGATGATGCAGAATGCATACGTGATTTGATTAATCGGCCATTGAGAATTTGCGGAATGGTTAAAAATGAGGGAAAAGCGGGAGGAGGCCCTTTTTTAGTTAAGGATAAGGAAGGTCGTATTACAAAACAGATTATTGAAGCTGTTCAAATTTCAAAAGAGGATAGCCAACAAAAAATACTCGCAGAAAGCACTCATTTTAATCCTGTAATGATGGTTTTGGATCTTTACGATTTTGATGGAAATAAGTATGACTTGAAAGAATATCGAAATGATGACAATTACTTTGTTGTGAATAAAAAGTACGAGGGAACCGAGATTTCATTTATTGAGCTTCCCGGTTTATGGAATGGAGCAATGTACGAATGGAATACGCTTTTTGTCGAAATTCCTATTGAAACATTTACGCCGGTAAAAACGGTTTTGGATCTTTTGGATTCAAATCATCAACCAGAGATCTAGATTTTTAAACAAAAAAAGAGTTCATTATTGATTTACTATTAATTTTGTGACAATGAAAATTCCTGTAACCATATATTCCGAAATCACACCGAATCCATCAACAATGAAATTTGTTGCAAACAAGTACATCTTACCTTCTGGTGAATCGGCTAATTTTACCTCAAAAAAAGACACGTTAGGCTTTTCTCCTTTGGCGGAAGAATTGTTTCAATTGCCATTTGTAGATGGCGTTTTTATGGCTTCAAACTTTGTAACCATTACAAAAACGGATAATGTTTCTTGGGATTTTATTACCATGCAGCTTCGTGAGTTTATTCGTGAGTGGATTTCTGAGGGAAAGGAAATTTTACTTAAGAGTCAGGAATACGAAGAGCCTGCAATTGCAAATACAGACATCAATCAATTGAATTTTGATAAAAGTGAATTTGATCATAAAATTGCTGCTCTTCTTGATGAATATGTTCGTCCTGCAGTAGAAAATGACGGTGGTGCTATTGATTATGTTGGCTATAAAGAAGGACAGGTCACTGTTCTGATGAAAGGTTCATGTGCAGGGTGCCCATCCTCAACGGCAACGCTTAAGGGAGGTATTGAAACATTACTCAAACAACACATTCCTGAAGTTAAAGAGGTGATTGCACTCAATCCTCCTCTGTAAACTGTTTCTCATTTGATATTTCATAACCAAGAATAATTCGTATATTTAATATATGACTTACGATTTTATAAATGAATGAGGTTTGAGTGATCGATTAACTATAGAATCCGTTGATTTAAAAGATGCACTTCGGCAGTATTTTGGATTTGATCAGTTCAAGGGCAGCCAAGAAGAAATCATCAATAATTTATTAAAGGGCAACAATACCTTTGTGATTATGCCTACAGGAGGTGGAAAATCTCTATGCTATCAGCTCCCTTCATTTTTATTACCAGGTGTTTCGATAATAGTTTCGCCACTTATTGCCCTAATGAAAAATCAAGTTGATGCCATACGGAACCTTTCGAATGACGAAAGCGTGGCTCATTTTATGAATTCTTCTTTAAGTAAAACTGAAATTCAGCAGGTTAAAGCCGATATCAGGGAAGGGAAAACAAAAATGCTGTATGTGGCACCTGAATCCTTGACCAAAAAAGAAAATATTGAATTCCTTACCTCTGTGAATATCTCCTTTTTTGCAATCGATGAGGCTCATTGTATTTCAGAATGGGGTCATGATTTTAGACCAGAATACCGAAGGTTAAGACAAATTTTTGAAGAAATTTCTAAAGTTCCAATCATCGCACTCACAGCGACGGCTACTCCTAAAGTTCAGTATGATATACAGAAGAATCTCAATATGCTGGATGCCATTGTATACAAATCCTCTTTTAACAGAGATAATTTATTTTATGAAATCAGACCTAAAAGAGAGGTCGAAAAACAAATCATAAAATACATAAAGCAAAGAATGGGTGAAAGTGGTATTATTTATTGCTTAAGCCGAAAGAAAGTTGAAGAAGTTGCCAAATTGTTACAAATAAATGGAATCAATGCTTTACCTTATCATGCGGGTCTAGAAACTTCAGTTCGTGCGAGGCATCAAGACATGTTCTTAATGGAGGAAGCGGATGTTATTGTAGCTACGATTGCTTTTGGAATGGGAATAGATAAACCTGATGTGCGCTATGTAATTCATCATGACATCTCTAAATCGCTTGAGAGTTATTATCAAGAAACGGGTAGGGCAGGTCGAGACGGAGGTGTAGGAGAATGCTTGGCGTTTTACAGCTATAAGGATATCGAAAAGCTTGAGAAATTTCTTCAAGGAAAACCAGTTACCGAACAAGAGATTGGTCGGCAGTTATTGAATGAAATAGTTTCTTATTCAGAAACTTCTGTTTGTAGACGAAAATTCATTTTACATTATTTTGGAGAAAAGTTCAATGAGAAGAATTGCAACGAAAAATGCGACAATTGTAAAAATCCTAGAGAAAAAATAGAAGGCAAGCATTATGTGCAAATGCTCTTAAATGCGATTTCAGCCCTCGATGAAACACAAAAAGCGAAGCACATATGTTCATTTATGTCGGGCTCTAATACAGCTGACATGAAGTCTTATAAGCATGATATATTGCCTGAATTTGGTGTTGGGAAGGAAAAAGATGAGCATTTTTGGAATGCTGTATTAAGGCAAGCAACCGTTTTCGGTTTGTTGAGCAAGGATATCGAATCATTTGGAGTATTGAGTATTACTGATGAAGGAAAAGAATTCATTGAAAATCCAAGCTCATTTATTCTTTTAAAAGAACATGACTTCTCAAACACAGATGATGAAGATTCGATCATTCAATCCAATTCAAAAGATGCGGTTTTTGACAATGAGTTGTATCAGATGTTACTTGATTTAAGAAAATCAATATCAAAAGAGAGAAACATTCCTCCTTTTGTTATTTTTCAAGAGCCATCACTTAAGGATATGTGTTTTCAATATCCCATTTCTAAAGAGGATCTCATCAATATTCAAGGAGTTGGGAATGGTAAGGCAGATCGTTATGGTGCGCCTTTCATTGCATTGATTGCTGATTATGTGGAGCGAAAGGATATTGAAAGACCACAAGATATTATGGTCAAAACCCTGGTCAATAAGTCTCAACTTAAAGTACAGCTTATCCAGAATATTGATCGTAAACTATCCTTGGAGGATATCGCAAAGTCTCAAGGCAAATCGTTTGAGGATTTATTACTTGAAATAGAAACTGTAGTTTCCTCTGGAACACGTGTGAATCTCAATTATTACATCAATGATGTTCTCGATCAAGACAGTCAGGATGAGGTTTTTGACTATTTCAATGAAGCTGAAACAGACGATATTATTGAGGCATACAAAGAATTTGACGGCTTATATACAGAAGAAGAACTGAGACTCATGCGGATTAGATACATGAGTGAAGTAGCCAATTGATATTATAGTTTAAGAGCCTCAGCTATAGAATTGCTTGAAACAGCGTGATAATTCTTCTTAAATTGATTGAACCAATCCAAAGCATTTTGTCGTGTATTTTCATTTTCATACAATGCTTCGTACAAGGGTAATATGAATTTCCTTCTTCCAATTTTTTCTAAAAATGATTTTAGATAAGGATATGCGGCAGTATAATTTGAAGAAATTGATTTCATAAACCATTCAAATTGAATTTCAGCATTCGTCCATTCTGAAAAAGACAGATTTTCATCAAGTATGTTCATCCTTTCATTATCGATATCAGAGGGCAGGTGCCTAATAAAGGTAAGCCATTCCTGAACAGAATAATTACTTCTTTTATTGAAAGGGAAATTCTCCCACTTTACGAGGGAGCTATCATGTGCGAAAGCGAAAGCCATTTCTTTTACAGATTCAAAGCCGTCCGATTTGAGATCAATACAGCTTTGAGGTATACCGGGTTGATAGATCCATTCTTTATAATTAAAATCGATGCTGTACTTCTGCAATAATTCTTTTTCTAGGTAGCTCACAAATTTTTCTGTATTGACAGAGGTAAACTTAAAATGATTAAAGTAGTTGTTTAAAAAGACATCCATTTTATCTCTTCCCACATTGGATTCTAATGTTTTAAGAAAAAAGGCTCCCTTTACATATGCAACATCGGTCATGCCATCATCTGGGTCTCTACCATCAAGATCCAGGAAGAGATGAGCATCTTCAGGATGTCCACTATTCTCTATTCTTTCCAGCTCTTCTTGAAGCTCAAAGAATTCGATCAGTGCCAAATTATCAGCTCCGCTTTTGCCGATAATTTCTTCCATGATTCTATTTTCAAAATATACCGTAAACCCTTCATTGAGCCAGAAATCATTCCAGGTCTCGTTTGTGACAAGGTTCCCAGACCATGAATGTGCCAACTCATGAGCAATGACTGACACCAAACTCCGATCTCCAGCAAGAAGAGTGGGATTGGCAAATGTTAACCTTGGGTTTTCCATGCCTCCGAATGGGAATGAATAGGGAAGTATAAGAAGGTCATACTGATCCCAAGCATATTTACCATAGAGCTTTTCTGCAGCTTTCATCATATTTGGTAAATCTTCAAACTCATACATGCTTTCATTTAAAAGCTCTGGCTCACAATAGACGCCCGTTTGGTTTCCTAAATCACCATAGACCAGATCACCAACCGCCAGTGCAATCAGGTAGCATGGTATTGGTTGCTTCATGTCAAAATGATAATTCCCTTCGTTGTTTTTTTCTTTTGGGTTAGAGGCACTCATGACAGCGAGAAGATCTGAAGGAACTTTCAAATCTGCACTGTATGTAATTCTATTTGACGGCGCATCTTGAATAGGAATCCAAGTGCGGGTCAGAATGGCCTGTCCCTGAGTATATAAAAAGGGTTTATTTTTTGAACTAGTAAGGGCGGAGTCCAACCAATCCAAAGCTTCGGATTCTTCAGTGGTTTCATAATAAATGTTGACAAATGATGTGTTTTTATCAATATTCACAATCAAGGGCTGTCCCAATATGGGGTTTTTTGAACCTGGTCCAATTTTATAATCTCTTGCTTTTTCATTTTCTGAATGGCCTGTCGTGACTTTATGTATTTTCAATCCCTTGATGTCGAAAATGGCTTTATTCGATCCATGATTGGACATTTTATGTCTGGCTACTCCATTCAACTTCTTATTGATGAAATCAACGCTTAGGTCAAGGTGTAGATGTGTTGTGTTAATTTCTTCAATATTCGAAAACGAATGGTTCTTTACGGGAATCCGTTTTTGAAGCTTGGTTTCTGACTCTGAATTTGAACACGAGAAAATGAGTAATGCCAAAAGGCTTAATTTGAAAATCAATTTTATATTATTTTTGACCATAGTTTAAGATTCCAAATTTTTCTTTACCGCTCATTAAAGCGTATAATAATAACTCTTTGTTCAGTATGTCAAGTTTGAACATTTTTGGCACAACAATAGAATTTAAGTCTTTTCGGGTAAACAATATTTTGCGTTCGATGTTCCCATTTTTTAGATTGACTGAACAGATTGCAGCAGTATTTTTTCTTCTCGAAAGATTAAAAGAATGGCAAGGATTATTACCTCGTGAATAATGGCCGAAATCATCATAATTTTTAAGATTATCATTAAAAATTAAGTACATGTTATCGCCATCAGTAAATGAACTATATGACGAAAAGGGCCCTCCATCATTTGTGGAGACCTGAGATTTTGGAATTTCTATCTGCCAGTCAAACCTTCCGTCTTTGCCAATTTTAAAGGCATAAATGTCATCGTAATAATACTGATAAATCGTAGTTGATAAGCCTGTTCTACTGTCGTAATTTGTTCTTTCCGAGATGAAGTATTTCTCCAATGATCCGCAGATGGTTCCGTCATTTAGGCTAAAGAAATCTCTTGTTTTAAAACGATACGTGATCTGTCCATTATTACGATTTGTATATCGAGACTTACGGGCATTTGAAGGCGCCCAGTTTTGATCAATTAAATTAGGGTCAAAAGGCACTAATCCTTTAAAGAGAACTGAATCCGTTTGGGTGTCATACCTCAAAATAAAAACCCCATCAATCTTCCCATCGCGACCGGATCCATAGATCCCAGATAAAGTGAAAACATTGTTTTTTGAAGACATTTCCATATCGTCAACTCGCTTTCGATTGAGGTCCAATGAAAACTCATTGAGTTCATTGTTTTTTATGTTGTACACATGAATGGCTTTAAAATTCTCAAAGGATCGATTATAGAAGAGCCTATCATTTGGCGTATTGTGTTCGGTTACACTGATGAAATAATCACCATTATCTGTAATGTGGTGTTGGTTTATGGTACTCAAGTTTCCATCGAATGGAAGAAAATATGATCCGCTTTGAAGAACTTGTAATTTTGCATCAAGAATCACATATCCATAGCCATCCTGTAGTTCATCCCTACCTTGGGTTTGCCAAAAGACAGCAAAAAACTTTTTGTTTTCGGAGCATTCAATGCTAAAATTGGGTTTGGCTCCAATTCTGTTATTGGTATATGAAGCAATCAATTTTGACTCAAGATAAACGTTCATATCTTCATCATAGGGTTGTGCATAGAGCAGCATCTCGCCATTTGCTTTGTCCGAAAGAAAAATAAAGAGCTGATCATCAACGAGCTTGGCAGTTTCGAAATTAGCGATTCCCGTTTGGGCAACTTGTTTTATTCGAGCTTGATCCTTCAGTCTAAAATCCTCGTGATTTGTAATTCGATAGCTTCCAATGTTTCTTCCCCCAGACCATCTCAATGTGTAAAATGATGTACTTTTTCTAGGTAAAATGTCTAACAATGAACCTGATGACCTTTCAAGTTCTCCCCAATACAGATCGAAATTTTCCTCATTTGATTTCCAAGGGTCTTCTTGGGCATGACCAAAAGTGGAATAGCCAAGAAATAATATAAATATCAGAAGAGATCGAAACATACTTTTATAAGTTACTCTACCATTTGTATGCCAAGATAGTTAGAAGGGTTGATGTTTTTCAATTCTTCTTTTAAATCTTTTGAAATAGTAAGGCTTTCAATGAACTCGTGAACTGATGCTTGCGTTACTTTGTCGTGGGTCCTTGTCAATCCTTTAAGTGCTTCATAAGGTTTTTCAAATCCTTCTCGTCTAAGAATAGTTTGAATGGCTTCTGCAACAACAGCCCAATTGTTTTCAAGCTCTTGAGAGATTGCAGCTTCATTTAACACCAACTTGTCTAATCCCTTTAATGTGGATTGAAATGCGATTAAAGTATGCGCTAGAGGAACTCCTATGGTTCTGAGAA
>DAIPZI010000070.1:0-7285 GCA_036782275.1 Crocinitomicaceae bacterium | reverse complement strand
CTATTTTGGATAAATTGAATTTAATTGGAACAGATGCAGGAGGAATGTATATGTTTGATCGAGACCTTGAAAACTCTTTGATACAAGCAAATACTGAGGGCGGACCAGAAGCTCAATAGATGTTTTTTTGTGAATAAATATATTTTTCTTTTTTGTCTTTTGACCTTTTCAGTGAGGTCTCAAGATTTTCGTTTTAACAATTACAATATAAACGATGGTCTTTCCCAAAGTAGTGTAAATACAATACTTCAAGACGACTTTGGAGGGTTGTGGATCGGAACACAGGATGGCCTCAACCGTTTTGATGGCAAGTCTTTTGAGATTTTCAACGCTGACGAAACTGAGGGGATTGAAAGCCCCTACATTCAAGCGTCAGTGAAAACTGAAGATCAAAAAATTTGGTTTGGTTCAAGAAATGGTTTGACGCTTTACAATCCAACTACTGAGAAATTTAAAACCTTTACCATTGACAAAAAGAAGATTTTTGACATTCAGGACATATCTATCTCTGATACAAAAGAGCTATACATCGCTACGCTTGGTTATGGCATCGTAAAGTTTAATCCCACCAATAATAACTTTACTATTATCGAATGGCCTGATGGTGCAAAAAAAATCAGTTTGATTTCTTGCCTAGATGGCGGAGAGCTTTTGGTCTTTACCGAGGATGAAAAGTTATATCATTATAACCCATTAACATTGGAGTCTTTTCAGATTCCCTTATCTAATCTTGGTAATGATGACTTCTCAATATTAAGAATTAGACAAACCGATAAGGGTAAAATTCTATTGGGCACAACTCACGGGGTATACCAGTATAATCAAAAGAACAAGAGTGTTCAAAGAGATTTCCAATCAAATAGAGCGCTTCAAAACTTATCCATAAAAGATTTGATTTATTCTAATGATAAGTGGTTTTTTGCCACGGCAGCGAGTGGTTTGTATACATTAAACGAAGATGGGGAGTTATTTAATAGTACTCAGGATTTGTTTCAGAAGAGTGCCTTGATGTACGATAAGTTGTCGTTTTTGTACGAAGATTTAAATGGACATGTTTGGATAGGTAGTGATAGAGGAGTATCTAGTTTTGATCCGGACTATAGCGGGTTCATGGGAGTAGGTCCTGGATCTAATTTGAAAAAGTCACTTCCATCTCAAAATGTTTGGAGTTTTTGTGAAGATCAATCTGCGCGATATTTATATGTAGGAACAGATCTTGGGATTTCTCGATTAGATAAGACTTTTGGAACTTTTAGCCATTTAAATCGATGGAAGAATGTAGCGTCAGCAAGTTCAGAGCAGCAATTTACGGTGATGTCAACGTTTTGCGTAAGCAAAGATACCTTACTGGTAGGTTTTGAAGATGGACTTTTTAAACTTACCATATTATCTGACACGGTATATAAGTACGAAAGAATAAACTATGTTGACAAAAGAATGTTGGCTGAGTTTAATAGGGTATATCGAATAAAAAAAGATGGAAAAAACTCCTATTTTTTAGCGACAAAAGGTGGGGTAATTCATTATGATTTAAAATCTCAAAAAAGACAAGTTTTTTCACATAAAACCAACGATCCAAATGGAACAATTACGAATGGATTTTGTAGGGTTGCATATAAAGATAGGAAAGGTGATTTTTGGTTTGCGACTACTGAAGGACTGAATATTCTTACAAAGAAAAACGGAAAGTATTCGATCGCTCCGCATAGTATGAATGGCCAAATCTTAAAGGCTTCGAAAAACCAAATCACCACTATTTGTGACGATGAAAAGGGGAATTTATACCTGGGAACTTTTGGATCCGGGATTCTCTATCTAAATCTTAATAATAGAACCATTGATATTATTAATAAAAAGAAAGGATTGCCCAATAATGTATTGTACGGTCTAATCAAGAAAGGGAATAAGTTGTGGATGAGCACCAATAGAGGGATTGCATCATATGACATCAAAACAAATGAAATAAGTTCTTATAAAGAGGTGAATGGTCTTGTCAGTAATGAATTCAACACAAATGCATATCTTCATTCAAAAACGGGTTACCTCTATTTTGGTTCCATCTATGGATACAATTTTTTCAATCCAGAAGACCTCAGTAACAAAGATTCGAATCTTGAGGTTATAATTACAAAATTTAAGCTCAACAACGGTTGGCTGAAGCCCGGGGATAATGGGTCTCCACTTAGCAAAGTTATTTCACAAACCAAAAACCTTATTCTTTCATACGACCAAAGGAGTTTTACCATTCGATTTCAGACGAGTGATTTATTGCACCCGAGATTGACGAATTACAAGTATGAGTTGGTAGGGTCTGAAACGGGAGAGCAGCTGATTGGAGGGCAAAATGAGCTAACGTTTAACTCTCTTTCTCCAGGAGATTATACAATTAAAATATACGCTCGTATTGGCAATGGTCCTTGGAGCTCTAATCCGACCACACTCAATATCTCAATAGAGCCCCCCTATTGGTTGACTTGGTGGTTTTGGACAATCGCTGCTTTAATCATTACCATTATTGCCTTTTTAATTTTTAAAAGAAGAATCGAATCTGAAAGAAGAGAACAAGTTAAACTTGAAGTTAAGGTAACCGAGAGAACAAAAGAGATTCGAGAACAAAGTAAGCAGATAAAGGAGCAGAGTAAACTTATTGAAGATGAAAAAGATAAGGTTATTGAACAACAAAAGCTTCTTCAGGTAGAAAAAGATAATGCAGAACGTTGGCTTTCCAATGCACTCCCAGAGGAAGTGGTTCGAGAGTTAAAGGTAAATGGAAAAGTAGAGGTGAATTCGTTCAAGGTTGTATCTGTGATGTTTACTGATGTAGTAGGTTTTACAAAAATATCACAGAAAATTAAGCCGGGTAGACTTGTTCATAGATTGGATGTTCTTTTTAGAAAATTCGACAAAATCATACAAACCAATGATTTAGAGAAAATTAAAACCATTGGTGATGCCTACATGTGCGCAGGAGGAATTCCGATAGAAAATTCTACCAACCCTATGAATTCATGTATTGCTGCACTTCAGATTCAAGATTACATGTCAAAACTCAAATTTGATGCGATTGCAAATCATAAGGATTATTGGGAGATTCGTCTTGGTATTAACACTGGACCAGTTACGGCAGGGATTATTGGGGATTTGAAATTAGCATATGATGTTTGGGGCTCTACGGTTAATGAGGCTCAGCAAATGGAAAAACATGGAGAGCCAGGACAGGTAACTGTTACTGGGAATACATTTAATTATATAGAGCCTTATTTTGAATGCGATTTTTTGGGTAAGGTAACAACAAAAGGCAATGTAGATGTTGACATGTACCATGTAAAGCAGATCAAAGCCGAGCTTTCTGTCAGGGGAAAGGGAATTGTTCCGAATAAAAAATTCAGTGAAATAGTACAGCTTCATCATTTTAGCTCCATTAAATATTACAAAACAGAACACTTTGTTCTTGATCATTTAAGGAAGGGATTGTCCAAGAAGCTATTGTATCATTCAGTGGATCATTCCATTGATGTAGTGCAAGCGGTTGAAAGAATAGCCTTACTTGAAGGGGTGACAGATGAAGGATTGTTTTTATTAAAAACAGCGGCCATATTGCACGATGCTGGATTTGTTAAGCAATACGAAAATAATGAAAGTATTGGTGCTGAAATGGCAGCGGAATGGCTACCTAAATATGGCTATACCGAACAGCACATTAAAACCATTGTGGAGCTCATACATGTAACGGAGATTCCGCACAAACCAATAAACAAGTTACAAGAAATCATTTGTGATGCTGACTTGGATTATTTAGGAAGGGATGACTTTAGTGAGATATCAGATCGTCTAAGAAGAGAGCTAAGGGGAATGAAAAAAATTGATAGCGACCGCAAGTGGGATGAAATTCAAATTAAGTTTCTAAAGAGTCATCAATATTTCACAAAAACATCGATCAGCGCAAGAAGAAAAAAGAAAATGGAAAATTTAAAAGGTGTTATTTCGCGTTTAGAAGAAAATAAATACAAGGATTAACGCTCTTGACAAAGCTCGATAAGTATTCCGTTTGTTGATTTTGGATGAAGAAAAGCAATTTTCTTGTTATCCGCGCCCGCTTTTGGAGTGGAATGAATAAATTTAAAACCTTCTGATTCCAAACGAATGATTTCTTCTTCAATATCGTCAACATCAAAAGCCAGATGATGAAATCCAGAACGATTTTTTTCTAGAAATTTGGCAATCGCTGAGTTTTGATGAGTCGCTTCGAGCAATTCAATTTTAGATTCGCCAATATTGATAAATGCAGTTTTTACATACTCCGATTCTACAATTTCAGTTTTGTAAGAGGTGTTATTTAATAAAGCTTCGAATACGGGTAGGGAATCTTTAATTGATTCAACGGCAATACCAAGGTGTTCAATTTTTTTTATCATCTAATTCACTTTTATAAACTTTTCAGTATTATTATCATAGTTAATGTAGTAGATTCCATTTACTATGTTTTTACAATCAACCTGACTTGAATAACCCGCCTTTAAAAGATTGCCAAAAGCATCCCAAACCTCAAATCGTGTTTTTGTTTTTACATTATTAGAATAGAAATAAAGATAGTCTCTAACGCTTGAAGGCCCGACGGTGAGGGGATTCATTTTTGAAGCATATTCAATAGATTGTGAAGACCTCGGATTTCCAGTGTTATCTATTTGCGATATCCTGATCTTGTTTATGCCAGAATGCAAAGGCAATTGGTACGTGTATGAATTTGTTTTATTACCGCCTTTTCCTCGAACCTGTCCCACACTAATCCAATTTCCCCATTTGTATTTTTCTACTTGAAAATCAAGAATTCCATCTTCATTTTTTGTTGTCCATTTTACGTTTGCTTTATTATCAATGGATAAGTTTACTATTTCAAAACTACTTTTCGGTAAAAGGGCTTCTGGATTTAAGAAGCGAGGCGTACACCCGTCAAAATGCTCGATAACTACAAACACATCATCTCCATCTTCAAGGTCAAAAAGATTGAAGTCAATCTCAAAATTCGAGGATTGAATTGATGCAGGAAGGACATCTCCATTTACAGTTACTTTTATTACACAATAACCAAAGCCGTCATTTTGCTGTGGGTTGTTGACATAAATGTTTTTGCCTTGATACTTGCCTTCTGTAGACAATAATTTGTACTGACTAGAGCCAATCAAGGGAATCAAAAGAAAGGAAAAGAGTATGGATTTCATGATTAACGTATTTCCATCTATTTACATTTAGTAAATACAAATGAAAGACCAAGATAGCACAAAATAGACATTTAAATGTATTTTTGTAACATGACCTTTGATGTCTTAAAATCTTTACATATTATTTTTGTGGTTAGCTGGTTTGCTGGCCTATTCTACATGGTCAGGCTATTTATTTATCATACTGAAGCTCAACTTAAAGAAGAAAATGCCAAGCATATACTTTCTGATCAATTTCAAATAATGGAAAAAAAATTGTGGTGGGTGATTACAACACCGGCTATGATTCTAACTGTGGTATTTGGCACTTGGATGATCATAGAAGATGCTGAGTATTATTTAAGTCAAGGGTGGATGCATATTAAGCTGGCTTTTGTTTTTCTATTACTTATCTATCACTTTTTTACTCAAAGAGTCATGTTTCAGATGCTTAAAGGGTCCTTCAAATTTTCTAGTACTCAGCTAAGACTATGGAACGAATTGGCCACATTTTTTTTAGTGTCAATAGTCTTTATTGTGGTTATGAAAAGTAATCTAAATTGGATCTATGGAATTCTCGGCTTTTTTTCCTTTGGGATTTTATTAATGCTGGCCGTTAAAATTATCAACAGGTTAAGGTCTTAAGCCTACATTTTTGTTAAAAAAAATGTATTGTTACTTGTAAAAGTTTAGTTATCTTTGCCCAAAATTTTAGAAAATCATTTTAAAGGTGGATAGAGTGGTAAAATATTTTGGATTAACGTTTCTTTTAGCTTTGTTTTCATTTCAGGCAATTGCAAGTGAAGCAGATGTTGCGCATGAAGCAGAAGAGGAATTCAACGTGAGTGAAATGATTATGCACCACGTTAAAGATGCTCATGAGTGGCATTTATGGGGACCCGAACATGGAGGGACTTCCATTTATTTACCAGTAATTTTGAATACAAAAGACGGAATTAAGGTGTTTTCTTCTTCTCATTTTTATCATGGCGAAATCGTTCATGATGGTGAAAATCATTATTACAAAGGAGAAGGTCCTGCCGAAGGGTTGGCGATGTTTCATGAGAAAATATACGAATTGGATAGTCACGGAAAGCTTCATTTTGAAGATGGACATGTTCATGGGAATGTAAAGCCAACAGATTTTTCAATCACAAAAAATGTGACTTCATTGTTTATTGGTTCGTTCATAGTGTTCATGATGATGTTCTCGTGTGCTCGTTATTATAAAAGAAACGGAGCTGTTGCCCCTAAAGGTCTTGCAAAGTTTATGGAGCCTTTAATTATATTTGTTCAGGATGAAATTGCGAAATCGCACATCAACGAAAAAAATTACAAAAGATTTGTACCCTATTTATTAACCATATTCTTTTTTATTTGGATCAATAACCTTTTGGGATTGATTCCGATTTTCCCTGGAAGTGCGAATTTAACGGGAAACATTACCATTACTTTATTTCTTGCGACACTTACCTTGATTCTTACCTTGGTGAATGGAAATAAAAACTACTGGAGCCACATATTTGCCCCTCCAGGAGTCCCTAAAGCTTTATTGCCTATTATGATTCCAATTGAAATTGTTGGAATATTTACAAAGCCTTTTGCATTAATGATTCGTTTGTTTGCGAATATTACTGCAGGTCATATTGTTATTTTAGCTTTGATTTCACTCATCTTTATAAATAAGCACGAAGCTTGGGGAGCACTTTCAGTTCCTATGGCTTTATTTATATCGGTATTGGAATTATTGGTGGCTGCTCTTCAAGCGTATTTATTTGCGCTATTATCAGCTTTATTTATCGGTGCCGCAGTTGAAGAGGCGCATCATTAATTAGTAATTTTTAAAATCTATATAGTTATGTGGGGAAGTATAGCCGCAATTGGAGCAGGACTTGCAGTATTAGGTGCAGGTATTGGTATTGGACAAATCGGTGGTAAAGCCGTTGAAGGTATCGCTCGAAATCCTGAAGCTTCAGGTAAAATTACAACTACAATGATTATTGCTGCAGCCTTGATTGAGGGTGTTGCACTTTTCGGTGTAGTAGTTGGTCTTTTAGGAGCCCAAGCGTAAATTAATTAATTCCGCT
>DAIPZI010000069.1:0-7285 GCA_036782275.1 Crocinitomicaceae bacterium | reverse complement strand
AAGGTATTTTAAATTGGCACCAGCCTTTACAAAATGTTGTCCTTCTTCTTTTATCACTTGAGCATATTTAAAGGCGTACTCTGTCCAAGTCATGTGATTTACGTTAATCAACTCTTCATTCAATTGAATGTTCCATAAGTCAGGATACTCTAATTCTTCTTCTGCTAGAATCGCGAGCTTAGGATCCATATTGTCAATATTTGTAATTGATCTTGCTTTGGCAGAAAACCCGACAGCCACTTTTGGAGCAACATGAAACATGAAATTGATTAGATCGAATTGAAGATTCGTATTAAATCCTAACACTCCTGGTGAATTTACATCATATTTTCGGGTGATGTATCTATCAATAAAATTTGAGTCAGGTAATAACCAATCGTTATATGGGTTAGACCCTCCAACTTCAGTGGTATAAGAAGTGGATTCGGATCCATCTGGGTTAATCGTTACTGTTTCATCTGGCGAGAATGACTTGATCCACCATTTATCCATATCTCTTGTGTCGAAATGTGCAAAATTTTGGTAGGCGCTAAAATTCAAACTGAAAAGATTTAAATCAAATTTAAACCGTCCATCGACAAAGCTAGCAGGCTGAATATCCGTCCCCATAACTCCAGCGTAGTTACTAGAAGAAACACCTAAATAGTTTTGAGAAAAGACAGTGGTACTGATTGAAATAAGAATTAAGAGTGTGAATTTTTTCATAGTTAGAATTTTGCGTATTGTATTAAATAGTCACCTAAAAAAGTTGTAATTGATATTCCTTGATTTCCGTAATTCGTAATTTGAAGATCTTTTTCTCCGTGTCTTTTGACGTCATCCAAAGCCGAACCCTTTGAATCCAAAAGTAATATTTTGTTTTCAATTCCATCGAGTATCCCTAGAATTATCTTACTTGAATTATTCGATGTCTGTAGTTGTGGAATGACCACTTTATCAATTGAGGAACAATTTATTCCTCTTTTCCATTGAAATTGAGCACTTTGGTTTAACACGAGTAGTTCATTCTCTTTTGAAAACACCAAGAAAATAGATTTGTTTTCTTGGTAAACTGTTTTGAATTGAAATCCAGAAGGCACATCATAATTAATCTTTTCCAATTTCAAATTCACAAGATTACTTCGGTCAGAATTCATTATAAATGAACGATCTTCAAATTTGTATAATTCATAAGTTTCTTGGAGATCAATTTTACGTGCTGTTCGTTTTCGTTCAAGGTTGATGACGAAAAAAGTGTTCTCACATAAAACGGCAACATGTTTTTTACCATTTTCTTTGAATAGTACCATGTCAATAATTGATGAGCTAAATGAATAAGTCGACAGTATTTTACCATCATAATCTACCACTTCCATTCGGTCGATATTCGGAATTAAAAAGGACACCTTGTTTTTTAGTTTAAATCTTATTGGATGAACTTTTCCACTCGTATTAAAGCGATTGAGTATACGTCCACCTTTGTCAATAATCAGAGATTCGTCATCAAATAAAATGGAAATATCCTGATTTTCATTTGATGACATTTCCATTAATTTGGGTTCTCTGATTACTTCTCTATCAAACACTTTTTCCCATTTACTCAGCCCGTTTTCATATTTAATCCATTTGTTATTGGCAGTGATTAGAAAGGTATTCCCTCTTCCAGAATAAGCGTAAAATGATTCTATTCTTTCACGCGGATTCATGGCGAAGTAGTCTTTTGATTGGTTTTCGGTTTCTGAATCTTTTATATTGTTGTTAATCAGTTCTACTTCCACAATGGTGTTGCCAACTTTTGAAATGGCAATCTCATGCTGTTTGTTGACATTACGGAACAATACTTTTTGGGGTAATCCCATATATATATTGTCCATTTTGGATTTGTTTTTCAGAAGGACATTTCCCAGCTTAATTTCCGTGTTGACGTGGTCGAAAAACACCTTGTTTTTTGAAATTATGGCAAAGCCATCAATGTCTGTAATGTAGTATCCAGCATTGTTTTTTTGGTCTAACACGTCAGAAATCTTAAGGTCCTTGTAATAGAAGTAGTTGCCCGAGCTATTTTCGTTTGCCTCCGTTTCGTTTAAAGTCTCCGTGCATTTCTGTCCATTTTTTAATTCAATGATTGCCAATGAGTTCCCTTTGTTTTTTAGAATAAGCAATCCCGACCCCGTCAGGCTGTAAATAGGGCTTTGTTGAAAGGAGGGGTCAAGTGCCGCAAAGTATTCTTTTTCATAAAAAGAGTAAGCATTAAAATTGTCAGAGATGAAATGGCTAAAAAGTTCTTTATCATCTATGTTTTTAGATTTTTCAGCTCTACCAGAAACCGTTGAATAACATAAAGTGTTGCCTTTGGATTTGTAATAATCTTTCACTAGGGGTTTCTTTTTTTCATAAGACACAGCACAATAATTGGCTTCTTTATCGAACACAAACCCGTTGCTGCACTTGACAGGTGTAATGCCTTTGGTATGGATGATAAGTTTGTTTTTTGAATAGAAACCAGAGAAGGGTCCAAAAGTAAAATGTCTTAGTTTGGTAAATTGAATTTTATGTTGCCCATTTATAAATAGCTCTTTTACCGATGCTTTATTCCAATTGCTCGATGCCTCAAAAATCACGAGCCCTCTTTTTTGACTGAGGTAAACAGAGCAGTTTTCGGGAATGTCTTTCTTAATACTTTGGAATAAATTCTTGTTGCATTTAAGCGTTTTTATTTGATCTTTTTTAAAATCAATGTCACTAGGATGATTTATGATAAATACAGTGGAGTCTTTGTCGTCAAAATATGCCGATGGTCTTACTTGGGTGTTTTCCAGACTAAGCCTATTTACAATCGTAACTGTAAACAAAAGGCAGAGGATGATAACAATGAAAAACGAGACTTTTTTCAACATGACTCAAAAATAGATGCTAAGCAGATGCTAAAATTGAATAGAGTAAAATAAAATTAACAATGTGATGTTTACTCAAAAAGGTCCAATTGTTTATCATCACCCAATAAGTTGAACGAAGTTCTGTGGTGGATGGTTATCCCGAAGTCATTTATGGCTTTTCGGTGTTTTGAGGTTGGGTAACCTTTGTTATTTTTCCAGTCATATTGGTCGCATTCATTATTTAGCTTTATCATGATCTCATCTCGGTGTGTTTTTGCCAAGATAGAGGCAGCGGCAATTGATTGATATTTTGAGTCTCCTTTGATAATGCAAACGTGGGGAATCGTTTTAAAAGGATTGAATCGATTTCCGTCAATGAGAAGCTTTTCTGGAACCACCTTTAACCCATTAATAGCTCTGTGCATAGCTAAAAAGCTTGCGTTCAGGATATTGATTTCGTCGATTTCATTGTTGGAAACAATGCCAATAGCGTAGGCGGTGGCATTGGATTGAATTTCATCCCTCAAAGATTTTCTTTTTCGCTCATTGATTTTTTTTGAATCATTTAACCCGAGTATTTTTTTTTTAGGGTTTAAAATCACTGCGGCAGCAACAACGGGTCCGGCAAGACATCCCCTGCCAGCCTCGTCGCAACCTGCTTCAAGTGAGTTTTTCTCATAATAGGGCAACAATTCATTCATACTTCAAAATTGGCAAAAATATTGTAGCTTAGCGAAAAATAAATCTTATGAAATCTTTATTATTTTCTTTTGTTTTCGTTCTAGTTGGTTTTTTCTGCTTTTCTCAAGAGGCAATAATCACAGATTCGGAGGTTTTTAAAAAGTCAGTTGTTGATGGTAACATTTCAATGACTCTCCCAACGGAAATAACGAACGATAACGTACAAAAATATTCTAAATACTACACGGCATTTTTCATTACGTCATTCGATGCGAACAGTCATCAAGTAACATTCAATATGGTGAATAACGATGCCAAATCAAGACGTGTTATAGTTAGGTTTTTGTCAGCAAATGGCATTCAGTTTGCTCGAATTGGTGGTCGTGCTCTATCGCTGTCTGATTTCTACGACATCTATCTAAATTAACGTTTAGAATTTATATATTTTTTCTGGGGTTACGATGTAATGAAGAGCTATGTCGTGCTTTTGAATGTCGTTTATTTGAATTGAATCATCAAAATGATTAACCCCAATAAAAGTTGCTTCTTCGTTGCATTCAGATAAAAAAGCATCATAAAGCCCTTTTCCATAACCTACTCTATTGCCATGATTGTCAAACGCAAGCATGGGAACAATCACGAAGTGTATCTTGGATGGGGAAAGAGTTGTCCCATATGATGGCTCAGGTATGCCAAAGTCACTTATTTCAAGTTTATTTTTCTTAGAGAATAGATAGGGCGTGAGTGAATGATTTTTGAAGTCAGTTTTGTTTATGCAAATCAATCCTTTTCTGCTCAAAACTTCGTCAATTAATGGTGATAAATCTAATTCGTTAAACTTATCAATGGGCATAAATAGATTAACAAGTTTTTCACTAAAATCAAATTCATTGGTCAAGTGAACTATTATTTTTTCAGAAATTTCTTTGAGCTCTGATGATGTAAATCCAAGCCTTTTTAATTTGAAATGTTTACGTGCCAAAGCTTTGTTCATGAGGACGATTCGTTAGTTGGAGTACATAAAAATAGATATTACAATTTTCATGTTAAAACTTAATCATTGAAAAATTGTTTATTCTATATAATGCGGGTAACAACTTTTTTTTAATTTAAACGTCAGTTTAACACAAGATTCATTTTAAGTTATGAAACATTTTTATCTGCTTGCCTTAACATTCACTTTTTTAGCTCCCGGCTTGTCTTTCTCACAAGATGATTTTGATTTTGACGATGAAAGCTTTCTTGAAATGGAAGAAATTAAAACGTTCAATTCAACCAGGATTATATCTGGACATTCTGTAGAAACATTGCCAGAGAAAACTTTTGAAATGCGAATTGAACACCGTTTTGGTGACATCGCAGGCGATATGGGCGGGCACCAAACATTGTTTGGATTTGACAATGTTTCAGACATGAGGATTGCACTTGAGTATGGGATTACTGACAAGCTAATGATTGGATTTGGTCGTTGCAAAGGAACATCTGCACCTTACAGTTCATTGTTGGATGGGTTTCTAAAATATAGAGTGATGACTCAGAAAGAGGGAGAGTCTCCTATTTCAATTTCTGTAGGAGCAGGAAGTACGTTCACTTATCGAGAAGCTTCTACAAATATGAGTGATGTAGCCTACTTTCCGAAGCTAAGTCATCGATTTTGCTACTATACCCAGCTGAATGTGGCATACAGGTTTCGAGATATAGTTAGCTTATCCTTGATGCCGACACTAGTGCATCGGAATTATGTAGGGCAAAATGATGTAAACGAATTATTTTCAGTGGGAGCTGCCATGAGGTTAAAGCTTTCAAAAAAGTTTTTTCTTCTCATGGAATATTATCCCAGTATACATAACAAAGAAGTTCGTCAAGAAAACTTTTTTAATAGTTTGGGCGTAGCGCTCGAATGGAAAACCTTTGGACATAATTTCACCATTAATTTTACAAATTCCAAAGGGTTGGGTGAAACTCAATTTATACCGTATACCTATGAAAATTGGCTTCTAGGTCAATTCAGATTAGGTTTTTGTGTAAGTAGACAATTCAGCTGGTCATGAATAGAAATATAATTATCATCATATTTTCGGTTTGTGGACTTCTAATGTCTTGTACAAAAGACAAGGTTGAAGCTTCCAATTGTGGAGGCGCTGAAGAGGTTTCTTTTGCAGCGACTATTTGGCCTATTATTGAGCAAAATTGTAATGGTTGTCACAATTCAGGTGCTGGTGGGTATACTTTTGATGAATACGATAGAATTGAAAATAATGCAAGTGTAATATTAGATGCGATGCGAGCGGATGGAGGGATCCAACTCATGCCTATTGGCGGACCGGCGTTAAACGATTCTCTAATTAATGCATTTGAGGTATGGATGTGCCAAGGAAAACTTAATAACTAAATAATAAACTATGAAAAATAAATCTATTCTACTTCTTAGTACGGTAAGCCTTATGTTTTTTGGCTTTCAGTTTTCTAAAAACGGTATTGATAAAATGTTTGTCCCCTCTAATTCGTCAGGAGCAGGTGCGGGAAAAACTGGAGCCCCTGGTGAATCAAATTGTACGGCGTGTCATTCAGGATCTGCCAATACAGATCTAAATGGTGTTAATGTTCTAGCTGTTTTAGACGGAACAGACCCTGTAACCGCTTACGTCCCGGGAATGACTTACACTGTTCGTCTAAAAATGACTTTACCTACCGACAAAAAAGGATTTCAAGCTACGGCATTGGAGGATGCTTCAAATGATATGGCTGGAGATTTTTTAGCAGGACCGAATACATCGATTAACTCCGCAAACGGACGAAAATATGCTAACCATACATCAGCAAGTAATTCCGGTGCAGTACCGGGATGGGATTGGACTTGGACAGCGCCTATTTCGGGTTCTGGAGATGTTACCTTTTATGTCGCAAGTAATTTGGCGAATAATAATGGCACTACAAGTGGTGATGAAATTTGGCTATCACAACATTCTATTTCAGAGTCGCCGTCAGCGTCATTAAGTGATTTGACTCAATCGAGCTTGAATAATGTTTCATTTGTACCGGGTAAAGACGAAGTGCATGTATCATTGAACACATTTGAAAATGATGAGGTTCTATTTTCCCTTGTTGATTTTAAAGGACGTAACGTATACACAACGAATCTTGGCATCGCTGATTCAGGTTTGAATACCTATAATGTAGATCTCCCATCTGATTTAAAAGCAGGATCTTTTATTGTTAAGATTGATGTGAATCATCATCATTTTACAAAACTTATTCAGATCATCAGATAAATTGTAAAAGACTGTTGAACATCACATTACGCTGAATTTTTAGCTCAATACTAGTCCGCTTTTTTAAGGCGGACTATTTTTTTTTCATTTTTTTCTTGTTAGAATGAAAAGAGTAGTTATCTTTGCACCCCGCAAATGATTTATCGAAATTATTTGATTGGGGCTTTTTTGTGTCAGGAGATTGATTAAATGAGGGAGAGGCGCAAAGGGTTTGTATTTTTATTTTAGCGAGTAGAGATATTACAAAAGAGAGTTCTTTGAATTATTGAAGGAAAAAAGGAAACAACGAAATCAAGAATAAGAATTAACATCACGAGCTTTAAAATTCGAAGTTATTATACAACGGAGAGTTTGATCCTGGCTCAGGATGAACGCTAGCGGCAGGCCTAACACATGCAAGTCGAGGGGTAACATAGAAGAGCTTGCTTTTCTGATGACGACCGGCGCACGGGTGCGTAACGCGTATGCAACCTACCT
>DAIPZI010000068.1:0-7385 GCA_036782275.1 Crocinitomicaceae bacterium | reverse complement strand
AAACAAGAGTACAGAACATGAAGTTCAATTTAAATACGTGAACAGTATAGGGGACACACTACTTACAAAAGTTGGTCGAATCAGGTCTAAAAAACTGTTTAAGAATGAGAATTGGTATCCATCTAAAGAATTGGAATATGACTTTTTTAATGATATTGCATATCTACGGGTCTATTCTTTTGAATCAAAAAACGAGAAGAAATTCAAAAAAACCATTGATCGTTTTTTTAGTATTGTGGCCACAAGAAACATTGATTCTGTGATTATTGATGTTCGAGAAAACCGAGGGGGTTTTATTTTATTATTGGAACATTTGTTGAGTTACATCAATGTCAGTAAACAAACCTACGATCTTAATTATTCGTACAAAAGGAGCGACTTAGATCGATTTGAATCCCTGTCGAGATTGAAAAAGATTGATTTTATAAAAAAAGCAAAGCGTGTTTATCCACGTGGCATGATCAGTAAAGAGTACGACTTTTACTTAAGTCCCAAAGGAACGGTTAAAACAATATTATATCAAAAAAAGCTAGCCAATTCGAGTAATTATATTTTCCGCGGTAACTGCAGTTTGTATATAAATGGTTTATCAATGTCTGCCTCGGTGTTACTTGCTTCTTGGTTTAAGGAAAACAATAGAGGGGAAATCATTGGAACTCCTTGCTTTGGGTCTTTAAATGCGACCCATGGAAACCCTGCGACTATCTTCTTAAGAAACTCTGGACTTCCAATATCTATTTCTACGCTTAAGCTAACACCAAATAATCTTATGAAAAGTAAATGGGGAGATTTTCACATTGATAAAAAAATAACCTTATCCTTAAAAGATCTTGAGCTGGGTGTTGACCCTTTTACATTGGATTCAATTAAGGATTAAACTTTTTGAAACGGTCAAATAAGGATTCAAATCGTGACATTTTTATTTTTTGATAGATCGTAGTGTCTGTTGAATTGAAATTCACAAACACCTCTTCGCCATTCACTCTGGCTTTTAACCAAGATTGTATTCTGCTTTTATCTTCTTTCACCAGCAAGCTGTCGTGACAGATTTGAACGAGCCATGCATTTGTTCCAATGGAATCAGTGTGTTTTACTCCTGGCTGCATTGTAAGAGAAGAAACTTTCGGATATTGGGCTTTCAGTTCTTTGTAGACCTGACCACCAATCTCTTGAATCATTCGAATACTATCTAGGTTTGAATTTTTTACTTTTAACTCCTCCTTAATGGAAGAAATCAGTTGTTTTTTAGCCAACAAATCCGCAGCCAAGGGGTTGATGTCTTCTTTGTCTTTAAGGTTTGCAAACCCTTGTTTAATTTCAAGAGTGGTGTTTTCTAAATTAAATATAGACAGCTTTCTTTTTATGGACTCTTGGTCTTCTTTTGGGATCAACTCTCCACCATAAGTCAGTGTGATTTTTTGATTGGCAGCATCCACTTCTTGGTCAAGTAGGTACACATTCGGAATGGGATGTGTGGCTATTTCACTTTTAAGAAACTCCTCAGCCTTTTGATTGTATCGATCCTGCTGAACCATGGTATAACCAAAGTAGATACTAGGGATAATTGTAAGGATTGTAATTACAAAAATAATTCGGTTGGTTCGTTTCGCAATTTTACTATCTAAATTTGCTTTTTGAGGAAATTTGAGAATCCTTGCGGTGAGTAAAGTAGCAAGAGAGATGAATACCGTATTAATGAAAAACAAATAAAATGCACCTAAGAAATATTCCATCTGAAACGTTGCTAATCCGTAACCAGCTGTACATAATGGAGGCATTAAGGCTGTTGCAATAGCAACTCCAGGAATAACATTCCCTTTCATTTTACTTGCAATGGCAATAATACCTGCAAGACCTCCAAAAAATGCAATTAAGACATCATAAATATTAGGAGAGGTCCGTGCTAACATTTCTGTTTGAGCAACATTTATTGGGGTTAGTGAGAAATATAAGGTAGAAGCAATGATTCCTACCAGACCGGCAAATAAATAATTAGACAGGGCTTTTTTCAACAGATGCAGGTCTGTAGTAGCAATCCCAAATCCCATTCCTATGATTGGACCCATAATGGGAGAAACAAGCATGGCACCAATAACAACAGCAGCAGAATTAACATTTAACCCTAGAGAGCAGATAAAAACGGCAAATACCAAAATCCATAAATTGGTACCCTTAAAAACTACTCCACTGTCGATATTCGAAGAAATCACTTCAAAATCTTCCCGTTCATTTTTAAGACGAAAGCTATCTATTACTTTCCGAATTTGATCAAACAGTCTTTCCATCACATTAAAATTATAATTTATATTTTAATTCCATATCGTCAATTGATAAATTAAAGGAAATTGTAGAATAAAATAAGAAAAAGATATCTTAAAAATTTCCCAATGAATATGAATAAAAATGTGGGCAAAATTCGCGCTCTAAAAAAACCTAAAGCGATTCCCAATACATCTCCAATAAAAGGGAGCCAGCTAAACAAAGCCATCCATGAGCCATATTTATTGACTTTATTTTTCCATTTATTTATCCTCTCCAAAGTAGCTCCAAAGACCTTCAGCCAAGATGGGTTGCCCATTCTTCCGATCATATAGTTCAGCCATCCACCCAACGTGTTTCCTATAGTTGCAGAAATCAAAGATACTATTGGGTCATAGCCCATCGATAGCATTAAAATCAATAGTGCTTCGGATGCAACAGGAATAATAGTGGCAGCTAAAAAGCTGCTTATGAAAAGCCCCCAATAACCAATTTCAAATTCAAACATAAAAAAAGCCGGCATTGCCGGCTTAAGTTTTAAGTGATTTTTATTTATTTCTTAACGAACATACGAGTCACTAATGTATTTTCATTTGAAATAACTACTTTATAAACACCTGCTGATAAATTAGAAGAATCAATCGAAACCTCGTTAGCTCCTTCTTGTAAATAAAGCTCTTTCATATTCAGCTTTTTCCCAGAAAGATCGAAGACGCTAAAATCAACACTTTGAGTATTTTCAACATTCACATTGATTACAGATTCTGATGTTACAGGGTTTGGATAAATCGCACCAACATGAACTTCAGAAACATTTTCTAAAATCCCAATAGTGGGTTCAAAGTTCAATTTCACTGCAGGCGACCATCCCCATCCACTAAAATAATTTTCAGCACTACCTTGTCCAAATGGACCATAACAAACAGTAGAAAAATCATCATCTCCTTTTGAAGAGCGTTTAATTGCCATATTTAGCTCAGGATCTTGATAGGTCAGTACCAAGGCCATATAAACCTTTCCAGCTTCTAGGCTAATTCCGATATCACCATTTAAGTTTTCTAATGGAATGGTTACCGCGGTATTTGTTGGTGTAGGAGAAGGAAGGACATAAAGCCCACCAAGGGCACCACCAACATACTCATTTGCTTGATCCTGAATATTTGTGACTACTTCATAAACTAAAACTTCTACCTCGAGACCCGCAGTTGTTCCTCCTGCGAAAGAAACATCTATACCCTTAACAACATCATTGGCAACTACTCCGAATTGATTCCCAACTCCGATTAATCCTTCCTGGGCAAAGTCGATAACGCTTGATCCTAAGGGGTGGTTGTGTCCGTAAATATGCTGTGTAATTTCAAAGTCTTCAGACAAGGAGTTATTGGTCGCTAATGAGTCGTCTGGAAGTGTAGCTGTTACAGTGTGTATACCAAGGGCAGAAGGGATAAAGCCAGTATCAAAAGTTACCGTGTCGGTTGTCCCTGGTTCAACAGTAAAAGAAACAGTACTGCTTGATGCACCTGCACCAGAAACTTCAACGGCTAAATCTTGTGTTTGACTAACAGCACCATTATTTCTAATGATCGCATATATAGTTGTTGATTGAACTTGCGACAATGGAGTTTGATAGTAGTCCCAATCAGTGTAGATGTCGTGAGTGTAGAGTTTTTCAATACTCAACTCATTGTCATATGGCTCAAATAATTCAACATCGTCAATCATCCAACCATATCCACTTCCATATTGATCATCATCGGAATCATTGACCCATCTGAAACGGATCATTGAAAGAGCAGAGTTTGTTGTTGGCAACAATACAGACATGTTGTTTTGAAGGGCATCTCCATTTGTAGGTTCGTCAATATTCACATCTGCTGAGTATGCAGTCCAAGTAGCTCCACCATCTTCTGAGAATTCCACAAAAGTCTGATCGTAGTTGAACGCCCTGTATCGTTGATTAAACTTCAAAGAAAGAAATGCAGTACTTGTTCCAGACAAATCGATAGTATCTGTACTCACCCAGGTGTCTTGCGGGTCAACGTTAGCATTAACAAGGTGTTGAACACCGTTGAAAAACGCAAAACCGTTAGATGCAGATGTTCCAGCCGTTTCCATGCCTCCCATGTATTGGACTGCTGACGCTATTCCCGGGTCAGCATTGTCTCCTATAACAAAAGATCCTTGGCCAGTAGAGACTATTTCCCAAGTTGATGGATCTGAAAAATCATCAGACCAGATAGGTGTAGATTTTTGATGGGATAAATTCGGTTTAAAATTTGTGGATGCCTCAACATAAGGAGCAATTTCAAATACGGCATTGGTATTGTTGCTTTCATTTTTTTGAGACCATAAAGCACTGCTCGTTAGAGACAAGCATAGAAGTAATATTTGTTTTTTCATTTGATTATTTTAAGGATTATAAATATACGAAACTCTCAATAAAAATCACTTATCTTTAAGAAAAGGAAGGTTTTTTCGAATTTTATTAAGTTGTTCTTTTTTGATTTTGAATTCTATGAGTCCTTCTTTAGTGGAAGAGGCGAGAACAGAGCCAAGAGCGTCAATGATGCAGGAATCACCAGAATAGCTAAGATTGTTAGCGTCTGTTCCTACTCGATTGCAAGCCAATACATAAGCTTGATTTTCAATTGCTCTGGCTTTTAGTAATGTACTCCAATGGGTTGATCGTTTTTCTGGCCAATTGGCGATATACAAGATGATATCATATAGAGGGCTACCGTTTTTCTCAATACGATTTGCAACCAATTCGGGGAACCTTAAATCATAACAAATTTGAAGGTTGATCTTCCAATTTTTGTAATCAATAATCATCTGGGTTTCACCTGAAGTATAGACCTTGTCTTCTCCTGCCAACCCAAAAGTTTTTCTTTTATCGTAGAGATCAATTTTCCCGCAGGGCTTGATGAATACACCACGATTATATGTCTTGCTATTTTCTGAGATGATCAACGAAGTATATATGGCACAATCAAATGCCGCCGAAATGGTTTTTAAAAAAGCGATTCCGCTGGAATTTTCCATTGGTTCTGATAAGCCAGCGTTCATCGTAAAAGAGGTGTGAAACATTTCAGGGAGTAGTAGTAGGTCTATTTCCTTTCCTCCTTGGATTAGCTGGCGTATTCTCTCGAAGTTTTGAGATTTATTTTCCCAAGCCTGGTCAAATTGTAAAAGTCCAATTTTTAAATTTTGCATAATAGGGACGTTGCTTTTTCAAGGGTTTCATTTTGTTTTGCAAAACAAAAACGAAGAATATTTTTGTGCTTATTATTTTCACTAAAAACAGAGATGGGAATTGATGCTACGCCAAATTCCTTTGTGAGTTCTTCTGCAAATTCCACATCATTTTTATCTGAAATAGTTGAATAATCTAAAGTTTGGAAATAAGTACCATCACACGGCAGGATTTTAAATCTACTTTGTTCTAGTCCTACTCTAAATTGATTACGCTTGGCTTGATACATACTTCCAATGTCTTGTAAATTAGATGATTTTAAATATTCGAAAACTACATGTTGACATAGGCTATTAACAGAAAAAACCATGTATTGATGTATTTTTTTTATTTCATCCATTATATTCTTTTCAGCAACAAGGTATCCCATTTTCCACCCGGTAACATGTAGTGTTTTTCCAAAAGAGGAGACAACAATCGATTTTGATTTCAACGCTTCATATGAATGAGCGGATAAATGATTCTTTTCAAAAGTAATGTATTCATAGACCTCATCAGATAACAAATAAAGATTGGGATAATGGTCTAAAAGCCGACCAAGCTCATTCATGTCAGAGTCGTTCCATGTCCGTCCTGATGGGTTGTGTGGATTATTGGTGATAATCATCTTCGTTTTCGAAGAAACGTGTTTTTTTATTAGAGCCCAATCTGGTAAAAAGTCAGCATCGAGAGGAATCCTTATAGGTATACCTTTGCACAATTCTATGGGCGCGATATAACAATCATAACTTGGGTCGAGAATAATCACTTCATCCCCAGGATGAACAAGTGCTTGAATTGACGTAAAAATGGCCTGTGTTGCACCAGCCGTAACAAGTAACTCTTCAGAAATATTAAGATTTCGATTATATGATTTATGAATTAGACGTCCTATTTGATCGAGTAATCCGGGGTGTCCATTGGATGGACAGTATTGATGAATATTATCCCTAACCGATTTTTCTACAATTTTAGAGAGTTCTTGATCAATGGGAAAGTCAGGAAATCCCTGCGAAAGATTTATGGCATTATGTTCTTTCGCCATTAACGACATTTTACTAAAAATGCTTGTTTTAATTTGAGGAAGTTTGGACATAACATATAAAAATAAAAAAAGGGAGGCAAAACCTCCCTTTTCAATTATTAATGCAACAATTTAGTTTTTAACAACTCTGTAAGTTTTAAAGACGTTATTGTTGTATATTTTCACAAAGTATACTCCATTTTCAGATGAGCTTAAATCAACTGATTTAATTTCATTTGCAGTGATGAAGTTTTTCAATGTACTTACCATTCTACCATTTAGGTCTGTAATCTCAACACTAAAGAATCCTTCAGCATCGTTAGCCTGAATAGAGAACGCTCCGTTGGTTGGATTTGGATACAGCTCAAAGAAACCTAAGTCAGCTTCCGTTAAACCTAAGTAATCACAATCTGGATTAACATATAGTAAAACTGTAGATGTATCTGCATCACATACTCCATTCGAAGTTACATATTGATAATTGTAACTACCAGGAATAGAGCTTCCAGTGATTGATGGACTTGCAAGAGATGCTCCTGTTGGGTCTATCCAATCTCCACCTAAGTCGATAGAACCTGATAGTGAAGACAATAGATTGTAAGGCTCATTCATACATACAGTATCTGCTCCATCATTACCCGCAGAAGACGGACCGTAAATGATCAATGTTGCGATTGTAGTATCCGCAGCACATGGTGTACTTACGATATAGTAAAAATCGTGAGTTCCTTCTGGCAAGAATTGAACAGATGCAATTGAACCGTTAACAAATGATTCGTTTGCAGGGAAACTCCAAGTTCCGAAGTCTTCTCCAACAGTAATGAATGAATTTAAATCAACCGTTTCGACTGCTCTACATACATTGTCAGA
>DAIPZI010000067.1:2279-7587 GCA_036782275.1 Crocinitomicaceae bacterium | reverse complement strand
TGGCCCTGATCCTGTAGCCGATTTTACTGTTACGGACGCCAACGTTTGTCCCGGAGGAGTGATTTCTGCAAATGGTTCAAGTTCAACAAATGTGACCAATTATTTTTGGTATTTGACGGATGAACCGTTTACAACTACCATAGAAACCTCAAGTACGGCAAGTAACAATTATACCTTCCCTACTTCTGGAGATTATGCCATTTACCTTTTCGCTGATGGCTCTTGTAAAACAGACGGGATTTATCTTCCTGTGACTGTTAACGAACCCATTACAGCCTCTGTTTCGGTTGTAAACACTTCTTGCGGAACCAATAATGGTAAAATTATTATTAGCGGAGAAGCGGGTGGAGATGGAACTTACTATTACAGCCTTGATGGCAATACTTATTATACCTCCTCGACATTTGAAAATTTACCTTCCGGTACATACACCGTTTATATAGCAACTGTTGGTGACAATTGCGAAGCAACTTACAATGTAACTGTTGGTGCCTCATCCGAATTTACCGCAACAGCTACAGGGAATGCATCTGTTTGTCCCGGTGGCTCAACAACGATTTCAGCAACAGGAGGTTCAAGCTATGACTGGTATGATGGATCAACATTAATCGCATCCACAGCGAGCGTAACAGTAACGCCAGCAACTCAAACACAGTACAGCTGTATTGTCACAAATATCTTAGGATGTCAAACCACTGTTTACACAACTGTTTCTGTAGTTCCTACACCAACAGCTCCTACAATTACACCCTCTGGATCAACAACGATTTGTGCCGGTACAACAGTCGATTTAACTTCATCTTACCCAACAAATAACAGCTGGTCAACAGGAGAAACATCTTCTACCATTTCAGTTGGAACATCAGGTACTTATTCGTTAAGCTATCTAGATCCTAGTGGTTGTTCATCTTCTACTGTAGAGATTACGATTAGTGTTACCCCTACAATCAACATTACCACAACGGCAGTTGAGCCTAACACGTGCGGAACCGCAACTGGATCAATAAACGTTTCAGGAGCAGGTAGTGGTGATTTGAATTGGACAGGAACAGCATCAGGGTCTGTTTCGGGCATCACATTACCCTATACCATTTCAAATTTAGCTGCAGGTTCTTACACAATTGAATTAACAGATGGCAACGGTTGTACTTCAAATTCAATTACTGAAGCATTAAATGACCCTAACCCTCCAACTACACCAAATATATCGCCTAGTGGTCCTGCGGTTTTTTGTGATGGAGGACAAGTCACATTAAGCTCGAGCTACCCATCTGGAAACAATTGGTCCGAAGGCTCAAGCAGTCAGACAATAACAGTAAGCTCAACCGGTGTTTACTCTGTGACCTATACGGATGCATCAGGCTGTTCAGCAACTTCTGCCCCATTTACGGTCTTGGTTAATTCTAATCCAAGTGCACCAACGATTACTGCCAGTGGCTCAACTACTTTCTGTGATGGACAAACGGTATTACTCACCTCTTCCCAAGGAACAGGGAATTTATGGTCTGATGGAACAAGCAATCAAAACAACCCTGTAACAAGTTCAGGTTCATACACGGTTACATATACCGATGCCAATGGTTGTTCATCTACCTCTGATGCAACTGTCGTAACGGTAAATCCATTGCCAAATATGGATGGGGGTCCCGATCAATCTCTTTGTGAAGGAGCAGAAGCCATTCTATCTGGATCAGGAGCTTTGTCCTACACTTGGGACAATGGCGTTCTCGACGGAGTTCCTTTTACACCAACAGCAACAGCAACATACACAGGAACAGGTCTTGATGCTAATGGGTGTAGTGGTTCTGACCAAGTAACCATCATTGTGAATCCTATTCCGGCTATTACAGTGGCTGCTATAGATAGTGTTTGCTTAGATGCTGAGGCATTTGAATTGCTTATTGCTACTCCAACAGGAGGGTCATACGCTGGACCGGGAGTTTCCAACAATGAGTTCAACGCAGCAAATGCAGGTGTTGGTATACATTCAGTAAGCTATGACTACACTGATGCCAATGGCTGCACAAATTCTGCAACTATAGAAATAGAGGTCGTTGAATGTACGAACAGCGTCATTGAAACAGCTGCGGTACCCTTCGAAATCTATCCAAATCCGACGCACGAAAACATCCACATTGAATTTAGTGGATTGTTTGATTATGAGCTCGTGGATTCAAGAGGAAGATTACTAATCAATGGTTCAGCCAATTCAACGATAGACCTTAATGTATCTTATTTTGAGTCTGGAATCTACTTTGTGAAAGTAACACAAGATCAAAAAACGTATACTGCTCGAGTAGTGAAACAATAATTACAATTCTCAATCACCTAAAGACCCTTCATTTGAAGGGTTTTTTTTTGCTTAACTTTATATTAAAAATTATAATGAAAGCCTATTTGATTATTCCTTTTACTCTAATGTTTTTTACGAGCATTGGTCAAATCGATGGTGATCCATGCGATTCGATTTTTATTCATTCCGTCGCTCCCAATGCTACGGGAATTCAAATGGAAGTATTGACGTCTAATCATTCGGTAGATATAATGAGCTACCCTGGCTTTATTTTGTTGGCGGAAAACGGAGATACAATAGCTGTCGAGGAGGTAAATTATTTTGGAATAGGATGGAACGAACAAACACATATTTTAAACATTGTTAACCCACCTACTCTACCTATGTCAGTAATACTAGAGCTACATACTCATTTTTATGACTCCTTAAGGTGTAGCTGGGATTTGACATTGGGCTCTACCAGCCTTTTAGAGACTGAAGCACCAAACATTCATGTATTTCCAAATCCAGCAGAAGATTACATTATGATTAAGAATGCAATGCCTCATAACCTATCTGGGTTGCGTGTGGTCAATGCGATCGGTGAAATAATGGAAACTAAAATAGCTGGAAATAAAATCAATACCTCCAATTATTCAAATGGATTATATTACGTCGAATACATTGATGAAAGTGAATACAAAAGAATCAAATTCACTGTCCAATAGAACCAAAGAAGATGCGCCCACACCATTTAATTTTTCTATTCGTTGCATTCACTTTTACAAACAAAGAGCTCGCAGCCCAAAACACAAAAAAGGATTTCACGAAGTTCGTGAATCCATTCATTGGAACAAGTAAAATGGGACACGTTTTCCCTGGCGCTACTGTTCCTTTTGGTATGGTACAGCTCAGCCCTCAAACCAATTTTGAGGTGATGCATAAAGAAGACGGCTCCTACAATAAAAAGACCTACGAATATTGTGCGGGTTATCAATATCGCGACACTACAATCATTGGTTTTTCTCATACCAACTTTAGTGGTACGGGTCATTCTGATTTGGGAGACCTTTTGGTTATGCCCACAATCGGACCACTTATTTTAGAGCCAATCAAAAGCTCCTCGACTAAAAAAGGATATTGTTCTACCTTTTCACACGACGAAGAAAAAGCTTCTCCTGGCTATTACCAGGTCGATTTAGGCAGTTATGGCATTAAAGCAGAGCTAACAGCTTCTGAACGGGTTGGATATCATCAATACACATTCCCAAAATCACAAGAGGCACACATCATTCTAGACTTAGTTTATAATGTCTATCACCACGAAAATAAAAATGTATGGACTTTTATACGTGTAGAAAATGATTCACTCATCACAGGATATCGCCAAACCAAAGGCTGGGCACGAACACGTACAGTTTATTTTGCTATGTCTTTCTCTAAGCCTTTTACATCCTATGGTCACGAAAAATACGACAGCATCAAATACGATGGCTTCTACCGGCGATTTGAGCAAAAAGAAAATTTTCCAGAAATAGCAGGAAAGGACATTCGAGCCTATTTTAACTTTAACACTGACGAAGGTGAAAAAATCGGGATACGTATGGCCTTATCCCCTGTAAGCACAATTGGTGCATTAAAAAATCTTGAAGCAGAGGTTCCTGAATGGGATTTCAACAAAATAAAACAGCAAGCCAAAAACAAATGGAACAAGGAGCTTTCTAAAATTGAAGTTGAAACCATGGACTCAAGACAAAAAGTTACCTTTTACACAGCACTTTACCACACGAATCTCTCTCCTATTTTATATGAAGATGTCGATGGTCAATATTTAGGTTTAGATCAAAACACGCATCAATCAGAAGGATTCACAAATTATACGATATTTTCACTTTGGGATACTTATCGCGCATTACATCCATTATTTAACCTGACCCAAACAGAACGCAATAACGACATGATTAAGTCGATGCTCGCACACCACGACCAAAGCGTTCATCATATGCTGCCTATATGGAGTCATTACGCCAATGAAAATTGGTGTATGATAGGCTATCATGCCACCTCCGTGATTGCAGATGCTCTTGCAAAAAACGTTGGGGATTTTAAGATCGAACACGCTTTAAATGCCTCGATCAATACGGCGAATGTGCGATACTTTGACGGACTCGGAGATTACATTGACTACCATTATGTACCTGATGACAAAAGTCACTCTTCTGTATCTAAGACGCTCGAATATGCCTACAACGACTGGTGCATCTCCCAAATTGCAAGCAAAGCGGAAAACAGTAAAATCATGAATGAATACAGTAAGCGCTCAGAATACTACAAAAACGTTTTTGATTCAAATTCTGGGTTTATGCGTCCTAAATTATCAGACGGATCGTTTAGAAAAGAATTCGACCCTATGGATACACATGGACAAGGGTTTATCGAGGGGAATGCTTGGAACTACGGACTATACGTCCCTCAAAACCTACCATACATGATTGAGCTGATGGGAGGTAAAAAGCAATTTCGATATCATCTCGATTCTTTATTTGCAATGGAAATTGCAGACAAATACATAGATCAACACGAGGACATTACTAGAGACGGCATTATTGGCAACTATGTCCACGGGAATGAACCCGGTCACCATATCCCTTATTTATATAATTGGACTGACAAACCCTATAAAACTCAGGAAAGAGTGAGGTCAATCATGAAAGCCATGTATGGACCTGCTGAAGACGGCTTATGCGGAAATGATGACGCTGGACAAATGAGCGCATGGTATGTTTTTAGTGCACTTGGATTCTATCCGGTCACCCCAGGCGCTGGTCATTACGCATTAGGAAGCCCCCTCATTAAAAATGCAAGGCTCGAATTAGCAAATCAAAAAACATTGAATATTGTTGTCGAAAATCAAAGTCCTCAAAACATTTACGTTCAGGAAGTAACCATTAATGGAAAATTGATTGTCGATGGCAATCTTAAACATAAGGACATTATGAACGGAGGTACTCTTCGTTTCAAAATGGACCGCACACC
>DAIPZI010000067.1:0-2179 GCA_036782275.1 Crocinitomicaceae bacterium | reverse complement strand
ATCACTCCCGATACCTGTTTGTATGGAATTGCCGGTATTAACAATATCAATGACAAGCAAAAGGTAAAATTAGAAGATAAATATAGTCTCGGCTCTAACACCAAGGCCATAACCGCTTTGATCGCAATGAAAATGATCGAAGAAGGACAGATTAAGCTGGACACCCGGCTTATCGACCTGATCCCCTCATTTGAAGGAGGTATAAATGACTATTATGAAGACATAACTTTTGGATCGCTTTTATCGCATCGTGCTTGGGTCAGGCCTTACATGTATGAAGATGATCACAATACACTTCCTAAAACATTTCCCGGAAAATTAACAAATCAACGAAACCTGTTTACAAAACATGTTCTGAATCAAGACTCTGTTTTTTCTTTGACCTACTCCTATTCTAATGCAGGATATGTGATCGCGAGTCATATGATGGAAATTGCAGCAAAAACAAGTTATGAAAAGCTAGTTCAGGCCTTCATGAGTGAAATGAAGTATGACCATTATTTTGGACTTGCCAATAGAGAGGATGAATCTGCACCTTCAGGCCATATGATGGAGAATCAAGTTTGGACAGAAATTGGAATCAATCATGAATACAGTGGACTCCCAACTTTTATGGGAGCTGCCGGTATGTTGTCCATGAATATATTGGATTATGCACACCTTATTCAAATGCAGCTTAATGGTTTGAAAAATAAAAACACATATATTTCAGCAAAATCGATGAATACTCTTCATTATGGATTGGATAATTACGCCTATGGCTGGATCAACGGTGAAATGGGAGGCATGAAGTACAGTACTCATGATGGTTCTTTGGGTATTAACTATTGCCATGCTATTATTCTTCCTCAAATTCCATGCGCAATAGTAATTATGCTGAACTCAAGTTTACCAGAACACCATCAATCCATGGCAGAGCTAGAACAAAATATTTTAATGAAAATGCTACGTTAATAAACCAAACACAAGCAATAATGAATACAAACCAATCCATTGAAAAACCAATAAAAAGAGGATGGCTCCGTAAGAAAATTGGACGTGAATATTATATTTTTAAAAGATATCTCGATTGGAAAACCCAAAAAAAAGAATGGACTAAAATCTCAAAAAAAATAAATCTAATAATTGAGGTTAAGCATCACAAGTCTATGATATTGAGACCATTAAAGGATGTAGACATGTATCTTCAAGAGAACAAAAGAACCAATCTGCGCATCGCCATTAAAAAACTCAACGGCACCCTTATTGAACCTGGACAGACCTTTTCACTTTGGAAACAAGTTGGACGTCCAACTGCGCGTAAAGGCTATCTCGAGGGACTCGTATTGAATCAAGGTAAAATAGATAAAGGAATTGGTGGAGGCTTATGCCAACTTGGCAACCTTCTATTTTGGGTTTTTGCCCACAGTCCGCTGGACATTACTGAAAGGTACCGTCATGGCTTTGATGTGTTTCCCGATGTAAATAGAAAGGTTCCTTTTGGTGCAGGAGCTACCCTATCCTATAATTATATTGACTTACAAATACACAACCCGACTGATCAAACGTTTCAGCTTAAGCTTTGGTTAGACGAAACACACCTTCATGGCCAACTGAATTCCAAAGTAGAAATAAAAGAAAAATACACCATCGAGGAAAGAAATCACTTGATTAAACAACAACTTTGGGGTGGTTATTCAAGACACAATCAAATTGTTAAGGTTTGTGAGTATGAGACCGGTGAGATACATGAAAAACTCCTGGTTGAAAACCATGCCCTCATGATGTATACTCCCTTTATAACCGACTAATATTCATCAAGTACAAAAAAGAACCAATTTTGATTTTCTTTGTTGAATTCATGATGATAACTGATTCTACTACCCTTACCAAAAAGAAAATTCAAGAAATCAATGCTCTAGTCGGGCCTGCATTTTCCATATGGGACAGCTTAAAATTGAAAGGAGTGGGTTCACCAAAGCTACATATACAAAGCTTTAGTCAGGGCTTCAAAACTTTTATTGAACAAAACAATTCATTAAGCTACTGCAACATAGAACTAAGACCGAAAGGAATAATCATTCACCAAAACAAGAGAGCCACAAGACTAAGTTGGGTTATCCCTTTTTACAGATTGTCCATTTTTCATTCAGATGTATTGAGCTTTCATTGTAATGGAGAATATCTTAAAATTAAAAAG
>DAIPZI010000066.1:0-7648 GCA_036782275.1 Crocinitomicaceae bacterium | reverse complement strand
GGTATAAAGACATGCTTTTAATTCGAAAGTTTGAAGAGAAGACTGGTCAGCTCTATATCCAACAAAAATTTGGAGGATTTTGTCATCTTTACATTGGACAAGAAGCCATTGTTGTGGGAACAGCAAGTGCTTGTGAGTCAGGGGACAAACACATGACTGCCTACAGAGATCACGCCCATCCTATTGCACTTGGCACTGACCCTCGAGTACTAATGGCAGAACTTTACGGTAGAAAAACTGGATGTTCAAAAGGTAAAGGTGGTTCAATGCACTTTTTCGATAAATCAAAAAATTTTATGGGCGGACACGGAATTGTGGGTGCTCAAATTGCTATGGGTGCAGGTGTAGGTTTTGCCGAACAATATATGGGTACCAAAAACGTAGCTTTTGTATCCATGGGAGACGGAGCTGTTCGTCAAGGAGCACTGCATGAGACTTTCAATATGGCAATGATGTGGAAGCTACCTGTAATTTTCATCATTGAGAATAACAATTATGCGATGGGTACCTCTGTTCAAAGAACGACAAACGTAACCGATTTATCAAAAATTGGACTTTCTTACGATATGCCTTCAAAAGTAGTAAATGGAATGCGACCTGAAGATGTCCACAATGCCATTGAAGAAGCAACAAAGAGAGCAAGAAATGAGGGAGGTCCTACCCTACTAGACATTAGAACATATCGATATAAAGGACATTCAATGTCTGACCCTCAAAAGTACAGAACGAAAGATGAGGTTTCAGATTGGATAGAGCAAGACCCTATCCTGCATGTACTCGATATCATCAAAGAAAATAAGTGGTTGAAAGAAAAAGAAATTGAAGAAATCAATAGCTGGGTGAAAAATGAGGTTGCAGAATCCGTGAAATTTGCGGAAGATTCTCCCTACCCAGACCCTGAAGAACTGTATGAAGATGTTTACGTTCAGAAGGATTACCCATACATTAAAGAATATTAATTTAATTAATAAATTACAATGGCGGAAATTGTTTACATGCCCAAATTAAGTGACACGATGACCGAAGGGGTTGTGGCTGCTTGGAATAAAAACATTGGTGACGAAGTAAAAGAAGGAGACATTCTTGCTGAAATCGAAACAGATAAGGCAACTATGGAATTTGAATCGTTCTATGATGGTGTTTTGTTGCACATCGGAGTGGAGGTTGGAAAAACAGCTCCTGTTAATTCTGTATTGGCAATAATTGGTGAAAAAGGTGAAGATGTAGCTCAAATTTTAAGCACGGCTGTTGTCGAGGAGACTCCTGAAGTGCAAGAAGAAACCATTGAAACTGCCCCTGCAGGATCACCCGATGCTGCACCTACTCCTGCACCTGTTATTCAAGAGCAGGTTTCTTCATCAAAACAGACCTCTGTCCAGGATTCCAATGACCGCGTATTGGCCTCCCCACTCGCAAAAAAATTAGCGCTTGATAAAGGTATCGACCTCAATAATGTTCAAGGATCTGGTGAAAATGGTAGAGTGATTAAAAGAGATATCGATCACTACATACCCTTTACACCTGCAGGTAACGCTGTTCACAAGGCTCCTGTCGGAAAAGAATCTTATCGAGATGAAACCGTCAGCCAAATGCGTAAAACCATCGCCAAGAGACTTGCCGATAGTAAGTTTACGGCGCCTCACTTCTATTTGACTTTAGAAATAGATATGGATAACGCCGTATCTTCAAGAAAAGTAATGAATGCCAAAGAAGGAGTTAAAGTATCATTTAATGACATGGTTATTAAAGCGGTTGGCTTTGCTTTAAGTCAACATCCGAATGTAAATAGTTCGTGGATGGGAGATTTCATAAGACGAAATGACCACGTTCATATAGGAGTTGCCGTAGCTGTTGAGGACGGCTTGCTCGTTCCTGTTATCAAATTTGCAGATACAAAAGGCTTACTTGAAATTTCTTCAGAAGTGAAAGGATTCGCTCAAAAAGCAAAAAACAAAAAATTACAACCAAGCGATTGGGAAGGAAATACATTTACAATTTCTAATCTTGGGATGTTTGGTATAGATACATTCACTGCAATTGTGAACCCGCCCGATAGCTGCATATTGGCTGTAGGTGGAATCAAAGAAGCGGCTGTAGTAAAAAATGGAAACCTACAAGCAGGTCACATCATGAAAGTAACTTTATCGTGTGATCATAGAGTCGTTGACGGAGCAACTGGAGCCGCATTTTTACAAACTTTCAAGAATGCCTTAGAAAATCCGTTTTCTATGCTTCTTTAGTTCGCTACAATTGAGCCATTTATTCTATTAAATATTTCAAAAATATAGTATATTAGCACAGTTAGAATCTCTAACAGCTAAACTATATTTATGATAAAATATTCGAACTGTCGCCAGTTGGCTTTGATGGCCATTATCACGTTTTTTTGTTTCCAAACCTTTTCTCAAGCAACCATAAAGGTTACCGTAGTTTCTGTTCAAACCGGAAGTAATGAAGATTGTGATGGATTTTTACAAGGTGAAAGTGATTTCGTCTGGGAATATACGGCTACAGACAATACCATAGGGTATACAAATAATAACCCTGCGCTATTCGGGGTTTATGATTTCAATTATACAAATATTGACAATGACAATGGACCTTATAATACAACCGTAAATGCTTTGTTTTTTGATCGAACATATGTTTGCCCAGATGACGTTCCAACATCGATTAATTTAGGATGGGAAGCATACGAAAATGATGAAGCAACGGATTATGCAATTTTAGGAATTACTGAGGGTGGAACAGGTATTCAGAATGTAAGCATGGCTGTGCCAGGAGCAAGCGGAACCCTAAATTATAACTTCAGTGCGAGCTCTGGGGGAGGCTGTAGTCAAACCTATACCATTTACCTTTCTGTTGAACGAATCGACTTTGCACCAACAGTGATCATATTACCAGACAATATTTGCGATGCTCTAGATGTTAATGTAAATACCAGCTATAACGTAGCACTTTGCTCAAGCAATTCATTAGAAAATAATGAGCCAAGAGGTGGTGATGTGGACAACAACTCTTCATCCTCATGGTTTAAATTTACGGCACCTGCAAGTGGAGAAGTAGAAATTACTACAGACCTTGGCGGTACTGAGATAGGGACTTATTTTCAGCTTTACCATTCTGCTGATGGTGGAGGGTGTAATGCCGGAGTACAACCCATTACTCTTGGACTCATTAAAGATAAGTTTGAATATCTTTCTCATGTTGAATTTTCTGATGGGACTGATTTTTTAGGTATTGACCCTGAAGCCCAACTGTCATTTGATGCTTGCGATCCGTTTCCTTTAATTAGTTATACAAAATTGATTGCAGGAGAAGTGTATTACGTACAACTCACGACAGATAACAACAATGAATCCGGTAACGTCGAATTGCGTGTTAATGATTTAGGAGGAAGTCCTGCTTCTGGAGATGATATTCCATGTTTAAGTTCAAATGTTGTCGTTGGAACATCTGCCATATCATCTTTGTCCGGAGACACCCCATCAACAACTATTGATTTTGGATGTGCTTTTGATGGTGGCAATGATGCAGCAGAGACCGGAACTCCACATGGCAACAATGACCCCACAAACTACCATGCTTATGACTATGATCACCCAGCATTCAATAACCCTGTAATGAATGAAAGTATCTGGCTTAACTTTACTGCACCGAATAGTGGACGTATTGTATTTGAAGCGGATTACCAAAGTGTTTTATATGGAGAAAACAATGCTCTTTTTGGGTACGACAAGCGCTTTGCTCCTGGTATTCCCTCTGATTACTCCTGTGCAAGCCTTGAGTATATGAATCAAGACGAAGGTGGAGTAAATGGATTTTTTGGTGGAGACGAAAGTGCAGTCATTTCAACTCAGTGTCTCGAGCCAGGATATAATTATTATGGGATGATTGACCCTTCCGACAACTTGACACCATTGTCTACTCAAGAAATTTATGGCTGGGTTCATGACCCTAGTATTGCCGACCCCTCATTCAACTCTCCTGGAAATGACATTCTTTGTTTAACATTACAAGACACACTCTATGAAGTTCCAGTAATTTTATCCGGAACCAATCCAACTTTTCAAGCGGTATCGGGAAGTAATGTATTGGCTTGCAAGGAATATCTTGCTGGCGAACCCGACGCTACACCGAATCAATCCGAAAGAGCGGATCAAACCGTTTGGCATTACTTTACTGCTCCAGCATCGGGTGCCGTAGAAATTAGCATTCGAGCATATGTGGGTATGGATACTGTTCGCTACAACATATACGAGCTCCTCAATGGAACAGACTGTTACGGAGGATTGCAGCCCGCAACATATACTGAAGACGGAACTCAAAACACTTCAATCATAACTCCCGTCATTACTGGCTCTGCTGGGTATGAGGGAAACCAAGAATCTTCTTGCTGCATGGAGCCCGGCACATTGTATGCCATACAAATAGATGGGGGTTCTCCGGGTGATGAAGGTCAATACATCATCGAATATATTCAGGAGGTAGAAAGTGATGCAGGTGAACCGGCAGTAACGCTTGCTAATGGAACGAACATTCAAATTACAGATTTAGATACGGCTTTTATTTGTTTTGGTGATGCATATACGCCTGCTGTTATGCTTGATGGAATTGGCGAATCAACCGCTAGTTTTCCTGCTTGTCTAGATAGTGGGTTTGTCATCCATGATTTAGAAACCCTTCCATCTCCTGTCGCTAACAACGGATTTGAAACTTCAATTATAGATTTTATTCAGGGATCGGGAACTTTTACAAACGATTCAGATGGCACAGGAACTTCTGGAAACCCCTTATTCAATGCCGTTTATTACATTTCAGCTGCTGCAGACCTGCCATTGGGATGGGGACAATTTTTATGCAATACTTCTACAGCTGGACCAGGTATGCCCGTTGTATATTTAGAAGAGCTTAACCCAGCATTTGCTTATGATAATGCCACTTGTACAGTCACCTTTATTGCAAACGGTGGATTAAACGGTTTTTATGGACTTCCATATGACTTCAGTATTACTGGACCTACAGGAAATGTCATGGAAACTGGACAAATTAACCCCGGTGCTGCCTATACCTACCTTGCTCCTATTGCAGGATTTTATACTGTTGATATCACTGACGGAGCATGCTCAACAAGCTTCACTTACGACGCATCAAATTGCAATAACCCTTGTGAACCAGTGACAATTAGCATTAATACTGAGATCTGTGATGGAACATCTATTTTCTTAGAAGGTTCCGATCAAACAGAAGAAGGTACATACACCGATTTGTTTATCACTCCAGCAGGATGTGATAGTACGGTCATTACTACTTTAACCATTCTACCTAATGAAGAAACCAGTTTTGAATATACCATATGTGAAGGAAGCTCAATACAAGTTGGTTCCTCAACCTACGACTCAGAAGGCGTCTATGTAGATACCTTACAAAACACAAATGGCTGTGACAGTATCGTCAACTCGGTTTTATTCATTTTACCTGAAATAACCGCAAGTGACGAAGCGACGATTTGTATGGGTGGTTCTTTTGATTATAATGGAACCCTACTTTCGGAAGAGGGGGTTTACACTGAAACCTTTACTACACCATCGGGATGTGATTCCACAGTATATTTATCTCTATTCGTTACAGAACCTCCTTTTGGATATGAAGCCAAAACGATTTGTATCGATTCTCTGTTGATATTCGGGGGAAATGAGCTCACAGAATCAGGTATTTACTTTGATACCATACAGTCAGCAAATGGTTGTGATTCAATTGTAAGACTCGAGCTTTCTGTTATAGATTGTTCTCTTGATTTACAAATCAGTAATATTTTAACACCGAATAATGATGGCAAAAATGACACGTGGAAGGTCAATGACCCTCCTCAAATTATGGGCTGCCAAGTCAAGATATTTAATCGCTGGGGAGAAGTTGTTTATGAATCGACAGATTACAATAACGATTGGGGAGGCACCAAAAACGGTGAGGAACTTCCCGACGGGGTTTACTTCTATTCAATTACCTGCACGGGTATGGAATACACAGGGTCCATTAATTTATTAAGATTTAAAAAATAAGAAACCATGAAAAGAATCATCTCTATTTGTATTTGCTTTGTTTCACTGGTTTCATACAGCCAGCAAACACCACAACGTAATGTTTACGGATATAATAAATATTCTATTAACCCTGCCTATGCTGGAGCCACAGGGTGTACTGAAATTAATTTCTCACATCTTAACCAATGGGTCAAGGTTGAAGGCGCGCCCCTGACCAGCTTGTTCAGTGCCAATGGCCGAATCGGAAAATCATTAGGTGTAGGAGGCCAAGTAGTTGTGGATCAAATTGGAATGATTCAACAAGTTTCGGGACTCGCTTCTCTATCGTACGGACTCACATTTGCGGGTGAGCATCACCTAAGAATAGGAACCTCATTTGGCTATAATCAATACAGAGTTGATCCAACAACAGCCATTGCATTTGATCCCGATGATCCCATTGTAAATGGCGGAGTTCAATCAAGTGGAACAATCAACCTAGAACTTGGAATTATGTATGCATGGAAAGGGTTAGAATTTAGTGTAGGTTCAAAACAATTCATTCAATCCACATCCAATATGCAAATTACCGGGGTTGATGGCTATGGTTTAAGAAGACACCTGAATACGCTTTTAGCTTATAACTTGAATATCCGAGAAAATTGGAGAGTCACCCCTTCCCTATTTGCGAAAGGAACCAATAATGGATATCAGCTCGATATTAATGCAGATGCATGCTACAAAGACTTTATTTATGGAGGATTGGGTTATCGAACATCAGTCGGTATTATCGGACGCTTAGGAATTCAAATTCAAGACCTCTTTTTTGTGGGCTATGCTTATGAAGCACCAATGAGTAATATCGCTTCATACAGCTCCGGGTCTCACGAAGTGATCCTTGGAATCAAATTCTGCAAGAAGGAGAAAAAGAAAAATCTACCTATTGCCGAAGTAAAAAAAGAAGAACCCGATAGTACACAAAATGAAACCCGAAAAGAACCGATTGCTGTTGAACCCCCAGCCATGGATACCATTGTTATCACTCGTGTTGATACAGTTTACATTGAAGCTGCGGTTGTTGAAGTCAAAGAGGAAAGAATCGAAGAGGTTAAAGCAGTTAAACCCTCATTCAAACCTGTAGACAAAGACATATTGTTTGAATTTGACAAATCACTCGTAAAAAGAGAATCGTTCGCAGAATTGGAGTCAATCATAAATATTCTCAATTCGAGACCTGCTCTAAAAATTTCATTGAAAGGGCATACTGATTCCCAAGGACCTGACTCCTATAATGAAATACTTTCAAAAAACAGAGTAGCAGCCGTTCGTGAATTCATGATTTCCAATGGAATCGACAGTAATCGAATTATTGTTGAAGCCTTAGGAGAAAAAGTACCTGTTGCTGAAAACAGCTCCGTTGCCGGCCGAAAGAAAAATCGTCGTGTTGAAGTTCGTTTTATTGAGAAATAAAAGCTCAAACGCTACAAGCTAATATTAAAAGGGCTTCACAATGGAAAAATAAAGATGCATCTTTAGCCGCAACGTTGTATTGCATTAAAAACCAATGACTGAATTTCAAATAAATGATCCAAGTTTAGAATCTCAATGGAGGGCCTTAATTCTAT
>DAIPZI010000065.1:0-7703 GCA_036782275.1 Crocinitomicaceae bacterium | reverse complement strand
TAGCATGTTGTATGGCAAATCAATAAACAAAAAACATACCATAAAAAAAGCCGGGGATTGCCCGGCTTAAATAAATTGCATAAAAGTTTCTTAAAATTTCAATGAAAGGCCACCATTAAAGATGCTCCCTTGTCCAAAACCAACACCAAGATTGATTCCAATATTTTCTGTGAAGAATATACGGGCACCAACACCAATTCTAGCTGCAACATTTAAAACACTCAGATCAATTGAGTCTGATGTGTAATTTGGATCATCTGTAGTCGATGTAAGTGTCCGGTTTTTGTACCCACCACCGGCTATAAAGTAAAAATCAACAGTCTCTGTTGTCACAAAGTGATAATTCATAGTAGCCATAATTCCAATTTTAGGAGATCTTATCTCATAAGAATACATCATCCCATCAGAACCCATTGCATCTTCTGTTACATAAGCATCACTGTAACAAACATCTATACCAACACCAAATTTTTCAGCGGCTAACCATTCTGCCCTGACGCCTAAAGGACCTATTCCTCCGCTTTGAACATTGATTGCGTCACTTGCTGAGACTAAACCTTGAAAAGTAGATTTGTAAAGGTTTGGCATTCCATAATACATATCAACAAGAATACTTCCTTGTTGTACTTGTGCAGTTGCCGAGAACGTTGTTCCTGCAAACATTGCGAATACTAGTAATAATTTTTTCATTATTTCTTAATTTAAGTTTATAATACTCTTTACGAGCGTTTTTAAATATAGTTACTTTTTAGGTAACAAATAACGAGTTTCTACTTCTTCACACTCCATGGCATCTTTTACGTACTTTAAAAACCAGTTATTTATTTGATTAGATGCATGTTCAGCATTGTTTTGAGACAAAAAGCTGTCAGTGAAATGTTTTTAAGTGATCTCGTAATCAATTGTTAATGTGACAGATAGGTTATTTTTTTTACTTGTAAATATAATGCAACTTGATTCTTTGATGCAAATACAGAAAAAATAAATTACCTTTGTCGAGTGTTGTGCCAGACTATTATGGTTTAAACATGTTTTAACCGGTACTTTTAAGCTTGAATCTTTTTTGTGTCGCTAATTAACAATTTGATGCAGAAAAATTTTTCTTTTGACAATCTAAACTTCTTAGAAAGTTATCTAGATTTGGATACAGTCGAATATAATGCAACAAAAAATATAGCAAGTTTATAATTATGGGAAGGTCTCAAGAAACATTTAATAAAAAGCAACGCGAAAAAAATCGCAATCTCAAGAAGAAAGAAAAACTCGAAAAAAAAGAGATGAGAAGACAATCTTCGGCTGGTGGGAGTGAAATTGATTGGGACAGCGCTCCGGTCAATAATACATTAACTCAAGATGAAGAACGTCAGAAAGCGAATCACAGAAATCAGAATAAAGATTAATAACAACTAATACAAGTACAATGAAAAAAGGAGTAGTAAAATTCTTCAACAATGAAAAAGGATTCGGATTTATTAAAGATGAAGAATCAAATGAAGATGTTTTTGTTCACAAAACAGGTTTGGTAGACAATATCAGAGAAGATGATCAAGTCGAATATGACGTGGAACAAGGACAAAGAGGCTTGAACGCCGTAAATGTGACTAAAGTTCAATAAATATAATTGAATCAGTTAAAACCCCATGTTTACATGGGGTTTTTTTATGTCAAATAATTTTTTTTAGCCAATTAAACCATTTAAATGGCGGGTATTTAAATGGCAAATCTATCCAGGTAGGAGTCTGCAAAATGGCTTTCGTATTGCTAAAGCATTTAAAGCCGTCATAACCCCGATAGGAACCCATTCCACTATGTCCAACACCACCAAAAGGGAGGTTGTTATTAACAATATGTAGAAGGCCATCGTTAATACAAGCGCCACCACTACTTGTTTTATTCAATACTTCTTTTGCTGTATGGTTTGGCCCGTAATAATAGAGGGCTAATGGTTTTTCATTCTGTTGGATGGTGTCGAGTGCAGCAGAAAGCTCCTTAAATGTTAGAACGGGTAAAATGGGTCCAAAAATCTCATCTTTCATCACTGCATCGTTTAGCCCGACATCAGTAATAATTGTTGGTTGAATATATCTATTTTCCTTATCGGTTTTACCTCCAAACTTAATGGTTCCTTTAGAAAGTAATTCACTTAATCTTTCAAAGGCCGAATCATTTATAATTTTAGGATAGAACTCACTTTGCATGGGATTATCACCATAAGCTTTTGTCCAGTGTTTATCAATTTTTGTAATAAGCTCATCTTTGACGCTTTGATGGACTAAAATATAATCAGGAGCGATACATGTTTGTCCGGCATTTATTGCTTTTGACCAAGCTATTCGCTTTGCAGCAATTTCAATGTTTGCATTTTCATCGACAATACACGGTGATTTACCACCCAATTCCAATACAACTGGGGTTAAAAATTCGGATGCCGCTTTCATAACAATTTTCCCTACTCTTGAGCTTCCCGTAAAAAAGATAAGATCGAATTTATTTTTTAACAATAAAGTCGTTTCTTCTTTATCTCCTTGTACTACACTGATATAATCCTCCTCAAAAACCTCAGAGATCATTTTCTCCATGAGTAGGGCTGTATTTGGAGCATCCGCAGATGGTTTTAATATGGCACAACACCCGGAAGAGATGACTCCAACCAAGGGGCAAAACACCAGCTGAAAAGGATAGTTCCATGGGGCAATGATAAGAGAAACACCAAGAGGTTCGTGTTGAATTTTACTTCTTGAAGGCAAAAGATAGATCGGGGTAGCTACGCGCTGAACCCTTGTCCATTTTTTTAGGTTTTTAAGGTGAAATTTAATTTCCGATTTCACCAAACTTATTTCGGTAAGATAAGCCTCTTGAAACGACTTATTCAGGTCTTTTTTTAAAGCTTCGGCTATTTCATTTTCGTACGATTCAACAACGCTAAGAAGTTTTTTTAGTTTGTTTTTTCGGAAAGAAACATCTTTAGTTTGATGGCTTTTAAAAAAAGTCCTTTGTTTGTTTAAGAGTTTGTCCAGACGATTTTCGGTGAGTAGGTTCATACTCAAATGTAGTAAAATGGATTTTTATTCTTTGTTTTTAGAATCGATAAGTATTGTGATAGGTCCATTATTGATTAGTTCTACTTGCATATTAGCACCAAATACCCCTGTTTTAATTTCATTCTTAACCAATGACTTCATCTTTCCAATAAAATAGTCATATAAAGGATTCGCTTTTTCAGGTTTTGCCGACCGAATAAAGCTGGGTCGATTTCCCTTCTTGGTCGTTGCATGAAGCGTAAATTGACTGATGAGAAGCAATGATCCTTCCGCATCATTGAGGCAAAGATTCATTTTACCGTTCTCATCATCAAAAATCCTAAGGGCGGAACATTTTGAAGCCAAATAATCGGCATCTGATTTTTCATCGTTTTGTTCAATCCCAATAAAAACGACAAGACCGTTTTTAATTTGTGCGTATGGTTTTTCGTCAATATGAACCGTAGCTTTAGTTACACGCTGAACAACTATTCTCATTTAAATTCATTTCTTCGATAAGGATCTGTTTTATCCTCATTCATGAGCTGAAGATAGGTAATATACCTTGTTTCAAAAATTGCCCCATCTTTTACAGCTGATTTGATGGCACAATTTGGTTCTTCTATGTGCAAACAGTTGTGAAACTTACATTTTCCTAATAAATCTCGCATTTCTGGAAAATAATGGGCGTAGTGTTCTTTTTCTAAATCAACAAGACCAAAGGCCCTTATTCCTGGGGTGTCAATAATAAATCCTCCACTACTCAACGCGTGCATTTCAGAAAAAGTCGTGGTATGCTTTCCCTGTTCGTGTGCAGACGAAATCTCTCCTACTCGTAGATTTAATTCTGGATCGAGTGTATTCACCAATGTTGTTTTTCCAACACCGCTATTTCCGGAGATCATTACTTTTTTATTATTGATTTCATCTCTCATAAAAGCAATGGTTTTTTCATCTTCAGCTACTATTTTGTGACAGGGATAACCAATTTGGGTATATATTTTCATCAATGCTTCGAGCTGTTTCAATTCACTTGAATTGTATAGATCGGTTTTATTAAATAAAATGGTAGTGTGTATTCTGAAGGATTCTGCAGCAACTATGAATCGATCAATAAAGGCAATTTGAGTCACGGGAGATTTAAGTGTTGCAACCAAATACACTCTATCAATGTTGGCAGCAATAATCTGCATTTGTTTGCTGAGGTTGGTGGATTTTCGAACCAGGTAGTTTTTCCGATCAGTGACGGATTGAATTACGTATTGGTTTTCGTCTCCACTATTTTTAATGATTAGCTCAACAATGTCACCAGCGGCAATAGGGTTCGTTGTTTTAACTCCTTTTAAACGAAGCTTCCCTTTGATTGTCGCATCTACTGTTGTATTTGATTCCAAAAGAACTTTATACCATTTACCAGTTGATTTGATTACTAAACCTTGCATATATCAAAAGTACTTTACTTATGGCTCATTGAAAAGAAAAGAAACGAAATAGTTGTATTTTTGAATATGTCAAAATTGCGTTTCGGTCTTATCGGACAATCATTACAACATTCTTTCTCACAACAGTTTTTCACCGATTTTTTTCTCAAAAACGATATAGATGGTTCTTATGATAACTTAGAATTTCAAAGTATTGATTCCTTACAATCATTTTTCAAAGAAGCGGTTTACAATTATAATGGCTTGAATGTCACCATACCCTATAAAGCCGCAGTTATACCGTTTCTTGATCAAATAGATGAAGAAGCAAAAAGAATTGGAGCGGTTAATACGATTAAAGTTGTTTCGGGTAGATTAATCGGGTACAATACTGATGTTTTTGGGTTTAGGCAAAGCATAAAACCATTTTTAACGAATAAACATGAAAAAGCAATGGTTATTGGAACAGGGGGAGCATCAAAGGCCATCGAATTTGTATTAAAAAAAATAGGATTAGATGTTCTTTTTATCTCTCGTCACTCAAAAAATTCTGATCATATTTTCACCTATGAAGACATCAATCATTATATGGTAGATGCCTGTAAATTGGTTGTAAACTGTACGCCTGTGGGAAGCTATCCTTCGATTAACGATCAGGTTTTCTTTCCCTACGAACATCTATCTGAAGATCATTTGGTGATCGATCTAATTTATAACCCTTCAAAAACTGTTTTCTTAGAAAAATCCGAGACCCAAGGGGCTCAAATTTTGAATGGCTCGAGCATGTTGAGAGAACAGGCAATGAAAAGCTGGCAAATTTGGAGTCAGAAAGATTAAATATGAAGAGGACGATTATCGGTTGCCGCTAACGCCGCTTCTTTAATCGCTTCTGTATAAGTAGGATGAGGGTGACATATCCTCGCAAGATCTTCCGCTGAAGCCCGGTATTCCATTGCAGTAACCGCCTCCATGATTAAATCTGCAGCCCTTGGAGCAATCATATGAACACCAAGAATTTCATCGGTTTGTTTATCGGCTAATATTTTTATCATACCACTCGTATCCATGCTCGCTCTGGCTCTTCCTAGAGCTCGAATAGGGAATATGCCTGATTTGTATTCTTTGTTGTCTTTTTTAAGTTCTTGTTCTGTTTTTCCAACCGCTGCTACTTCAGGCCAAGTATAAACAACACCCGGGATTAAGCTGTGGTTAATATGTGGCTTTTGACCGGCCATAAATTCAGCAACATAAACACCCTCCTCTTCTGCCTTGTGAGCCAACATGGCACCTTTAACCACATCACCAATAGCGAAAATGTTAGGTACGGCTGTTTGCATATTGTCATTGATGTCAACTTGCCCTCTTTCGTTTACTTTGAGTCCAGCCTTTTCAATATTAAGGCCTTCTGTATATGCTTTTCTCCCAACAGCAACTAAACAATAGTCAGCTTCCATTTCCACCTCTTGCCCTTTTTTATTTAAGGCTTTAAGAACGACATGATCTCCTTTGTTTACTACATTTTGAACTTGGTGCTCTAAATGAAGTTTGAATCCTTCTTTTTTCAAAATCTTAGAAAATTCTTTACCTACGGTTTCATCCATAGCTGACAATATTCTTGACGAATATTCTACAACTTCTACTTGACTTCCAAGTCTTTTGTAGACAGAGCCTAATTCTAAACCAATTACTCCACCGCCGATAACTAACATTTTCTTCGGGATTTCTTTTAGGTTCAATGCCTCAGTAGAGGTAATGATTCGTTTTTTATCCGGCTCCATTCCTGGAAAGTAATTAGGTTTAGAGCCCGTAGCAATAATGAAGTTCTTTGCTTTGTGTTGAGAAGGTTTCTCTCCCTTTTTTGTTACCTCAATGGTGTTTTTATCAATGAAGGAACCAAGACCATGTATGACATCAATTTTATTTTTGTCCATAAGAAATTTAACGCCATCACACGTTTGACTGATGACTTCATTCTTTCTTGTCATCATTTGATCTAAATTTACTTTTAGGTCATTGAGGTCAATTCCATGCTTATCAAAAGTATGCGCAGCATTGTGATAGTGTTCTGACGAATCCAATAAAGCTTTAGACGGAATGCACCCAACATTTAAGCAAGTACCACCTAAGGTGTCATATTTTTCTACTAAAGCTGTTTTCATACCCAATTGGGCACATCTTATGGCTGCTACATATCCTCCTGGACCAGATCCTATTACAATTACGTCGTACATATTGCTGAAATTTTTAACAAAGGTAAAAATACTACAAACAATTCATTGACAAGAAGTGTTGAATTTCTCAATTCTATGCATTTTATTTTCTTTGTAAATTGATTCACAAGATTTAGATTCTATGACGCGTAAAAAAAAGATTTTACTTTTTGGTGTAGGCTGGTTAGGAAAAGAATTGGTTCAATCACTTCTGACTCAGAAACATGATTTATATATCGCCACTAGGGATGTGAATAAGTGGATTGCTTATGAATCAAAGCTCAAGTTGATTCGGGTAGATCTTTATTCACCTGTCCTGAATTATGATTCCGGGTCATTTGATCTTGTGATTATTATGTTGCCTCCGAGTGGTTTTGCCAGCTATGATCAGATAATAAAAAACATCTGTTGCAAAATACCTAAAGCAAAACATGTCGTATTTACAAGCTCTACAGGGGTATATGAAAATCAAGACGAATCTGTCAATGAAGAATCGAAAGTCGATAAGAAACATGTTGTATTTCAAGCAGAACAACAAATAATAAAAAGTTTCCCCGGTAAGTATACCATTTTACGTTTGTCGGGGTTAATTTCCGAAGATAGACATCCAACAAAATATTTATTAAAAAAAGAGCAGAATTCAGGAGGTGACGTTCCTGTGAACTTAATTCATCGAACGGACGTGATTCGTGCCATATATTGTCTTATAAATGTTGTGCCATCATCGGAAATTTACAACATCAGTTATCCTGAAAACCCATCTCGAAGTGAATATTATAATTTTTTTGCAACTAAGTTTTTTGGTCGCTTAATTATGTTCTCCGGAGGAGGTCATGGTAAGACAATTATTGGCTCAAAATTTGTAAAAAAATATGGATATAAGTACAAAACATCAATTTGGGATATAGAATTAAACAACATTTCGCTCTAATTTGCGTCTAACTACTAGAAATGAAAGGAATAGCAATCATCATTTTTTTAATGATGGCTTTTAATAGCCGCGCCGACCATATTATTGGAGGTGATATCTATTATGATGATTTAGGAGGAGG
>DAIPZI010000064.1:0-7750 GCA_036782275.1 Crocinitomicaceae bacterium | reverse complement strand
CTTCAGTTTTCTCGAGCTGACCTGAATTAAGTAGTGAATCGGTCACTACATTAAACATCGCCATTGCATTCACTTTTGCATCTTCGTAGTCAACGCCAATGAATTCTGAAACGCTGTAAGCTCCCATGAAACCCATCATTGCCAATTCATAATTTTTTGTTTCATACATTCCGATCCCCATGTCCCAATACTGTTTAACCCTCATGTCAATAAAGCTTTTGGCATCCTCTTGGTAGCCTTTTCTTTTATCGGTGTCATTGACGACTTTAAGAAAACTTTCTTTAGATGTTTCAGCATATTGTTCCATTAGGGCATCATCTTGAGTTTTGCCAGACATGGCCTCGATCGTTGCCATTTCGATTAAAGCGAAATAAATCATGCCTCTGTAATAGTGCATTTTCATACTTTCAGAAGTTTCTGGATGAACTGCGGCTTTATCGATAAAATCTTTTGCCTCATTAACCAATTTGGATGATTTTTCACCTCCCATAGGGTTGTACTTCTTCATGAGTACCGCTGCATCGGTAATATTTGTTTTTTGAGCAGAGCTATATCCCATAGCGAGAACGCATAGAATTGTAAAAATGTAATTTATTTTTTTCATTGTTTTAAGTTGTAAAAATCGTTAATTCAAATCCTGTGCCAAAGTTTAGATATTATGCTTCGGTATCTGTCTCGTTGTCTTCGTTGTTGCTTTCAAGTTCTTCAGAATCAGTGGTTTCTTCATCCTCATCTCCTCTAGGTACACGAGCGATTGCTGCGATTTCCGAAGTCCCTTTCAGATTAATAAGTCGAACTCCTTGTGTTGCTCTTCCCATGGTTCGTATACCATCGACATTCATTCTGATTGCTACACCACTTTTAGTAATGATCATCAGGTCGTCCTCATCTACAACATTTTTAATTGAAAGTAAATCTCCAGTTTTGCTCGTGATATTTAGTGTTTTCACACCTTTTCCTCCTCTGTTGGTGATTCTGTATACCGGTTCTTGGTCCTCAGGATCGTTCAGGTAAGTACGCTTTCCATATCCTCTTTTAGAAACAACTAGGATTGTTGTATAAACATCTTCAACGCATATCATTCCAACGACTTCTTCTGTGGCATCATTGATTTTTATTCCACGGACACCTGAAGCATTTCGTCCCATTGGACGAACCGTTTGTTCGTTAAATCGAATGGCTCTACCAGAACTTGAGGCCAATACGATTTCATTGTTCCCATTGGTCAATTTTGCTTCTAACAATTCATCATTTTCACGAATCGTGATGGCGTTGATACCGTTTGTTCTTGGTCTTGAGTAGGCCTCAAGAGATGTTTTCTTAATAACACCAGATTTGGTACACATTACGATGAAATTGCTATTAATGTAATCAGCGTCTGTAATGTCTTGAACTTTTACGTAGGCTTTTACTTTATCGTCTTGAGGGATGTTAATAAGGTTTTGTATCGCTCTTCCTTTCGCTATTTTGTTTCCTTCTGGTATTTCAAAAACGCGCATCCAGAAGCATCTTCCTTTTTCAGTAAAAATCAATAGGTAGTTATGATTTGTAGCGATAAAAAGATGTTCTAAAAAGTCCTTGTCTCGAGTTGTTGAGCCTTTTGAGCCCATTCCACCTCTGTTTTGAACTTTATATTCGGCTAAATTGGTTCTTTTGATATAACCTGCGTGTGATATGGTAACGACTACTTCTTCGTCAGCGATGAGGTCTTCAATTCTCATTTCACTTGCGCTATATTCTATAATAGACCTTCTTTCGTCTCCATATTTTTCTTTCACTTCTACAAGCTCGTCGTGAATGATTTTCATTCTTCGCTCCTCATTTGCAAGAATATCTTTCAAATCAGCGATTAATTTCATTAAATCATCATATTCGGCTCTAAGCTTATCTTGTTCGAGTCCAGTAAGCTGACGTAATCTCATATCAACAATGGCTCGTGTTTGGATTTCAGATAAGCCAAATCTGCTTGCTAGTTTTTCACGAGCTTCGTCTGGGCTTGAAGATGCTTTTATAATTTCAATAACTTCATCTATGTTGTCAGACGCAATAATCAAACCTTCTAAAATGTGGGCTCTTTCTTCAGCCTTTTTTAGTTCGTATTGTGTACGTCTTACAACCACCTCGTGTCTGAAATCAACAAAGTTTGAGATTAAACTTTTAAGATTTAATAGTTCAGGACGACCATCAACTAGGCAGATGTTATTTACTGAAAATGAGGTTTGTAGATATGTATACTTGTATAACTTATTTAATACAACATTTGCAATGGCGTCTCTCTTGATCTCAAAGACAATACGCATTCCGTTTCTATCTGATTCATCTCTTAAATCAGAAATGCCCTCGATTTTTTTATCATTAACCAGATCCGCTGTTTTTCGAATAAGGTCCGCTTTGTTTACTTGATATGGGATTTCGGTTACGATTATGGTTTCCCTTCCATTGATCTCTTCAATTTCGGCTTTACCTCTCATGACAACACGGCCCTTTCCTGTTAGAAACGCATCTCTCACTCCCTCGTATCCATAGATGATTCCTCCTGTTGGGAAATCAGGGGCTTTCACATAGTTTAATAATTCTTCAACTTCTATATCCTTATTGTCGATGTAAGCAATACATCCATCGATTACCTCTGATAAGTTGTGAGGTGCCATATTTGTTGCCATCCCCACTGCGATTCCTGAAGCACCATTAGCTAGGAGGTTCGGGATTTTCGTCGGTAGAACAGTAGGCTCATTTAAGCTATCATCAAAATTTGGTCTAAAATCAACGGTGTCCTTGTCAAGGTCGTTAAGCATCTCTTCAGAAATTTTCTTAAGACGTGCCTCTGTATACCTCATTGCTGCAGGGCTATCTCCATCAACAGAACCGAAATTCCCTTGACCATCAACCAATGGGTATCTTAAAGACCATGTTTGAGCCATTCGAACCATTGTGTCGTATACGGAGCTGTCACCATGAGGGTGGTACTTACCAAGAACCTCACCAACAATTCTAGCCGACTTCTTGTATGGCTTGTTTGAGTAGACTCCAAGATCTTGCATGCCGTATAAAACTCTTCGGTGAACAGGTTTGAATCCATCTCTCACATCAGGGAGTGCCCTGGAAACGATTACCGACATCGAATAATCGATGTAGGCTGACTTCATTTCATCCTCAATATTAATTTGTATTATTTTTTCTCCCTCAGCCATATTATATATCTAAAAATTAACTTTTATTTTTTCTCTTTTTCAAAGAGTACCAAATTTAATTAATTACAACACGATAGTAACCGATAAATTGAGGTATTTACTAACAATATTTCGGGATAAATTGTGGATAAATACAAGTGTAAGGCAAATTTTTCATATTATATTTGTACAATACTTCAATTCAACTGAATATATGGAAGCAAAATTTTCACCGCGTGTCAAAGATTTGATGGCTCACAGCAGGCAGGAAGCATTTCGTTTAAGAAATGAGTTCGTGAGTGCTGAGCATCTTCTATTGGGTCTTATAAAGCTCAATGAAGGCACCGCGGTAAATATTGTTCAAGAGTTTCAACTTGATTTGAAGCAGATTAAAACAGAAATAGATGTTTTGTTAGGTAAATCTTCTGTTGCTCAAATAGAAAATGAAAATTTACCTCTTTTGAAGCAAACAGAGAATATTATTAAGCAGTCCTATCTTGAGGCGAAACAGTTTAAATGTTCCGTTATTGGAACCGAACACATTTTGTTGACGATTTTGAGGTATGAGGATTGTGCAGCATGTAAAATATTGAATAAATACGGAATTATGTACGAGAATGCGAGAGATGAATACGAAATCTTATTAGAGGAGAGAAAAGATCCTAAATCAGAATTTCCAGGAAGCAGTGAGGAAGATGAGCCGTTTTCGTCATCATCGGCTAAAAAATCAGCAGATCCTAAGTCAAAAACACCTGTCCTAGATAACTTTGGAAGAGACTTGACCAAAATGGCAGAGGCTGGTAAGCTTGACCCCATTGTCGGACGTGAAAAGGAAATAGAGCGGGTGAGTCAAATCCTATCCAGAAGAAAGAAAAACAATCCGATTCTTATAGGTGAACCTGGTGTTGGTAAAAGTGCCATTGCAGAAGGCTTGGCTTTAAGAATTGTGCAGCGCAAGGTATCTCGGGTTTTATTTAATAAAAGAATCGTTTCGTTAGACCTGGCATCTTTAGTTGCTGGTACAAAATATCGAGGACAATTTGAAGAGCGCATGAAAGCTGTAATGCAGGAAATTGAAAAAAATCCTGACATTATTCTCTTTATAGACGAAATACATACAATAATTGGAGCGGGTGGAGCGAGTGGTTCTTTAGATGCTTCAAACATGTTTAAGCCTGCACTCGCAAGAGGAGAGCTTCAAGCGATTGGTGCAACGACTTTAGATGAATACAGACAGCATATTGAGAAAGATGGCGCTTTAGAACGTAGATTTCAAAAAGTAATAATTGAACCTACGAATCGCGAAGAAACGGTTCAAATTCTAATGAACATAAAAGAACGCTATGAAGATCATCATTCTGTAAGATATACAGACGAGGCAATTTTAGCTTGCGTTAAGCTGACCGAAAGATACATCACTGATAGACATCTTCCAGACAAAGCGATTGATGCCTTAGATGAAGTAGGATCTAGAGTTCACATTACAAATATTAATGTGCCTAAGGAAATCACTGAAATTGAAAATCAGGTTGAGGAATTAAAAGACCAGAAAGCGGAAGTGATTCGTTCTCAGCAATATGAAAAGGCAGCAGAGTTAAGAGATAGTGAGAGAAAATTATTAGAGCAGCTCGAATCAGCAAAAGAGAAATGGGAGGAAGAATCGAAAACCAACAAAATAACTGTTACTGAGGAGAATGTAGCTGAGGTGGTTTCGATGATGTGTGGCATACCGGTAACAAAAGTATCTCAGTCTGAAACAGGAAAGCTTGTTGTCATGGGAGATTCCATAAGGGAGAACGTGATCGGTCAGGATGAGGCTATTGAAAAGGTGGTTAAGGCCATTCAGAGAAACAGAGCGGGTTTAAAAGATCCGAACAAGCCTATCGGTTCATTTTTCTTTCTTGGGCCAACTGGAGTTGGTAAAACACAGCTTGCCAAAGTTTTAGCTAAAAACTTATTTGATACTGAAGACGCATTAATAAGAGTTGATATGTCCGAGTACATGGAGAAATTTTCTATTTCTAGACTCGTTGGTGCGCCTCCGGGATATGTCGGTTATGAAGAGGGTGGTCAGCTTACTGAAAAAGTAAGAAGAAAACCATATGCAATCGTCTTATTGGACGAAATCGAAAAAGCGCATCCCGATATCTTTAATTTGCTTTTACAGGTTCTTGATGATGGACATATGACAGATGGTCTTGGTAGAAAAATTGACTTTAAAAACACCATATTGATTATGACATCGAATATCGGTGCACGTCAATTGGCTGATTTTGGAACAGGAGTTGGTTTTGGAACTCAGGCTCAACAAGAGTCAAAAGACGACAATGTCAAATCTATTATTCAAAAGGCATTGAGAAAAGCGTTTTCACCTGAATTTCTGAACAGAATTGACGATATGATAATGTTTAAGTCTTTAGGGAGAAAAGAAATTCACCAGATTATAGATATCGAGCTTAAAAAACTTTACGAGAGAATTTTATCCCTAGGATTTAATGTGACCCTAACTGAAAAAGCAAAAGATTTTATCGTTGATAATGGTTATGATGAAAAGTTTGGAGCAAGACCTTTAAAGCGTGCCATTCAAAAGTTTGTTGAAGATCCTCTAGCTGAAGAAATAATTAAGTCTAACTTCAAGGAGGGAGAGAAAATCAAACTTGATCTCAATTCTGCAAAAGATGGTTTAGATGTGATTCATCAGAAAGAAAGTAAACCCAAAAAGCCGAGCACTAAAAAGAAAGACGAATAATTCATCTTTTAAATACGACTTCTTCGTAGGGGACTCTATATCGGGGCCCCCATACACCTTTATCTGTACCTTTTCCCACGGAAATGATCATATTTATTTCAGCGCCATATGGGAGGTTAAGCATTTTCTTTACACGCATTTTATCGAAACCTTCCATAGGGCAGGAGTGATAACCTTCAGCGGAAATAGAGAGCATAAAGTTTTGTGCTGCAAGTGCACAAGATTTATGTACTACAATGCGTTGTTCGCTTTTCCCACCCATTCGGTAAAAAGGCTTTCTTAAACCTCCAAAAAAGCTAATTATTTTCCTTACAAATGTTAATACGTAGAAAGGATCATTCATATACACCAATGGAATAAGCTTTTTGTAATAATTCAAGCCCCCTTTCTGAAGCTTTCCAGGCTTTCCATCGATACTCTTCAATATTTTTTCATAATTCCATTTGGACCTTGATTTCCATAAATCTTTTCTAGTAACAAATACAACCATGTGTTTTGCTGTTTTTGCTGCAGATTGATTCAGGCACAATGGGGTGAGCTTGTCTAGCTCTGCTTGTGATTTTATCCAATGAAATTCCCAAAGCTGCATATTACTGCTGTTCGGTGCTAAAATGGCTCTTTTAATGCTTTTCTCAATAACCTCATCCTCCACATCAACTTCTGAATTAAAGGCTCTATTGCTTCTTCTAAATTCAACAATCTTTTGAAATTCTTCTGAAAACATATTATTTACTTTGATTTATTTTGATTCTTAACTTTATTCTGACACTTTTGCGTGCAAAATAGACAAATATATGACAGCATGTCGTAAAAACAATTGTGGCAAGTTCTTTGTCAGTAACATTAGGAATTAATCAAGGAGCTATGGCAGTAAAAAAGAAGAAAGGAAAAGTCGAGGAGAAAGAGCAGGTAGAAAGTGTTTCAGAAAGAAAGGATGGCGTTGAAAACGAGGTCAATAAAAATCAATCTGATACTAACCCTGATGAAGTGAAGGAGCAGACCTCAGACGAGAAGTACAACGATCTCAATAATCGCTTTTTGAGACTTTACGCTGAATTTGAAAATTTTAGAAAAAGAACCAACAAGGAACGATTAGATATCATCAACAATGCAAATGCAGATCTATTAAAAGATTTAATCCCTGTGATAGATGATTTTGAGCGTGCCATTACGAATAATGAAGGCTCCGAAGATGTCGTTGCTATTAAAGAAGGTTTTTCTTTGATCTACAATAAATACAAAGGTATTCTAAATACAAAAGGGTTGAAGCCAATGGAATCGAAGGGAGAGGTATTTGATCCGGAAGTTCATGAAGCCGTTGCGAATATGCCAACAGAAGATAAAGAGCTTAAAGGTAAAATCATTGACGATTTAGAAAAAGGATACTTTTTGAACGAAAAGGTTTTGCGCTATGCAAAAGTAGTTGTCGGACAATAAACGGAAGGATATGAGTCAAAAAAGAGATTATTATGAAGTTTTAGGTGTTTCGAAAAGTGCTTCTGAGTCAGAAATTAAAAAGGCATATAGAAAATTAGCATTAAAGTTTCATCCAGATAAAAACCCCGGAGATTCTTCGGCAGAAGACAAGTTTAAAGAAGCCGCAGAGGCTTATGAGGTATTGAGTTCTGCAGAGAAAAAATCCCGCTACGACCAGTATGGTCATGCAGGAATGGGTCAAGGTTTCGGCGGCGGTGGCGGCGGAATGAACATGGATGATATTTTTTCTCAGTTTGGTGATATTTTTGGAGGTGCTTTTGGAGGTAGCTTCGGAGGAAGTCGAGGTGGCGGATCTCGTGTAGTAAAGGGGTCAAACCTTCGTGTTAAAATGAAA
>DAIPZI010000063.1:0-7797 GCA_036782275.1 Crocinitomicaceae bacterium | reverse complement strand
ACTTTATATCTACTCACGGTGCTCGTAAAGGACTTGCCGATACGGCCCTTAAAACTGCTGATGCTGGTTATTTGACAAGACGTTTGGTTGATGTAGCTCAAGATGTTGTAATTAATTCAGATGACTGTGGAACTTTACGTGGTATTGTTGCTACTGCTCTTAAGAAAAACGATGAAGTCGTTGAGCCATTATATGATCGAATCTTGGGAAGAACATCTGTTCACGATATATACATGCCGGAATCAGACAATTTAATTGTTGCTGCAGGAGATATCATTTCTGAAGATGTTGCACAGCAGATTGAAGAAGCTGATATTGATGAAGTAGAAATCAGATCAGTTCTTACTTGTGAAATGAGAAGAGGAGTCTGTTCTAAATGTTATGGTCGTAATCTATCCAATCACCGCCTTGCTCAAAGAGGTGATGCTGTTGGAGTAGTTGCTGCCCAATCAATTGGAGAACCAGGAACTCAGCTTACACTTCGTACATTCCACGTTGGGGGTACTGCTTCTAATATTGCAGATGTTTCAGATATCAAGGCAAAAGGAAATGGCTTTTTAGAGATTGATGAGCTTCGTACGATTGAACGTGTTGAAGATGGCGAGAAGAAAATCATCGTTGTTGGTCGTTCAGGTGAATTAAAAATTACTGATGAGAAGACGGGTATTGTAATTATGAATACCAATATTCCTTATGGTTCTGAGCTTTTGGTTAAAAACAAAACAAAAATCAAAAAGGGTGATGTTGTCTGTAAATGGGATCCATATAATGCCTTAATCATTTCTGAGTTTAAAGGAGAAGTTGTTTTCGAAAATATTATCGAGGGAATGACTTATCGAGAGGAAGTTGATGAGCAAACTGGATTTACGGAAAAGGTGATTACGGAATTAAAAGATCGAAAAAGACCACCTGCAATACATATTGTTGATTCAAAAACAAAAGATATTTTATTTGAATATTCAATCCCTGTTAATTCACACATTAGCGTGAACGAAGGAGATAAGATTGATGAAGGTAAGGTTCTTGTTAAGATTCCTAGAACTGCAGGTAAAACTGGAGATATTACAGGAGGGTTACCTCGTGTAACTGAGCTATTCGAGGCAAGAAACCCATCGAATCCTGCTGTTGTTTCTGAGATCGAGGGAGTTGCTGCATATGGAAACATTAAAAGGGGAAATAGAGAAATTATTATTACTCCTAAAGTGGGGAATGATCATAAATATTTAGTTCCACTTTCTAAGCACATTCTTGTTCAGCAAAATGACTTTGTACGTGCGGGGCAACCACTATCAGATGGTGCAATCACGCCAAAAGATATTTTGAATATAGAAGGTCCAACCAAGGTGCAGGAATACATTGTAAATGAAATTCAAGAAGTTTATCGTTTGCAAGGTGTGAAGATTAATGATAAGCACTTTGAGGTAATTGTTCGTCAAATGATGCTTAAGGCTGAGATTATTGATTCGGGTGATACACGTTTCTTAGAAGGACAATCTGTTCACAAAGCAGATATTATGGAAGAGAACGATGCTTTATTCGGTATGATGCTTGTTAAGGAAGCTGGAGATTCTGAAGAATTAAAGAAAGGACAGCTTGTTTCAGTTCGTAAGCTCAGAGATGAGAATTCTAAATTGAAGAGAGAAGATAAAGCTCTTGTAGATGCGCGTGAGGCACGAGCAGCTACATCGAAGCCAATGCTTCAAGGAATTACAAGAGCATCGCTACAAACGCAGTCATTTATTTCTGCGGCTTCATTCCAGGAAACTACAAAAGTTCTTAATGAGGCAGCTATTTCAGGAAAAGAAGATCACCTTCTAGGATTGAAAGAAAATGTGATTGTCGGACATCTAATACCAGCGGGTACGGGAGTTCGTAAATTCCAAAAGATGATTGTTGGATCTCAACAAGCTTTGGAATCGTTAGAAGCTGAAAAGAAATAATTCTTTTAATAGATAATAAAGGGCGCATTAGCGCCCTTTTTTTTATGCAATTTTTCCCCAGTCGGGTTTACTTAAAAGAATGTTCTCTATCGTCTTTTTGATGCGATCATTTGATTCAAGCTCAATTTTTGGATCGGTTTGAATGAGTTTTCTTGCTGCTTCTCTTGCAAGTATAACAATCTGTCCATCCTTGCGAAGGTCAGAAATTTTAAGATCCAAAATACCACTTTGTTGTGTACCCATTAAGTCTCCGGGCCCCCTTAGCTTAAGGTCAACCTCTGCAATCTCAAATCCGTCATTTGAATCAACCATCGTTTGCATTCTTTTTTTCGATTCCTTTGAAAGCTCTATGGCAGTCATTAATATGCAAAAAGATTGCTCAGCTCCTCGACCAACTCTACCTCTAAGCTGATGTAACTGAGACAAGCCAAATCTCTCTGCACTTTCGATAACCATTACTGAAGCATTCGGCACATTGACTCCAACTTCAATAACAGTAGTTGCGACCATAATTTGTGTTTCTCCTTTAATAAAGCGTTGCATTTCAAACTCCTTTTCCTCACTTTTCATTTGGCCATGTACAATACTTACTTTGTATTCTGGTAAGGGGAAAGAACGCGAAACAGCTTCAAAGCCATCCATCAAATTGTGAAAGTCTAGCTTTTCTGATTCTTTTATCAATGGATAAACCATATAGATTTGTCGGCCTAATTTAATTTGAGTCCTGACAAATTCGAACACTTTTAATCGATGTTTTTCATAGCGATGGCTTGTCCTAATTTCTTTTCGTCCCGGCGGTAATTCATCAATCACAGATACTTCAAGATCTCCATAAAACGTCATAGCCAATGTTCTCGGAATTGGAGTCGCTGTCATAATTAAGATATGCGGAGGGCTCGTGTTTTTGCCCCACATTTTTGAGCGTTGTGCAACGCCAAAACGGTGTTGTTCATCGATAACGACTAATCCAATATTTTTAAACTTTACTGTATCTTCCAGAAGGGCATGGGTTCCCACCAAAATATGAATCTTTCCATTTTCAAGTCCCTTATGGAGTATTTTTCGTTCCGATTTTTTAGTTGATCCTGTCAACAAAGAAACGTTAATTGGTAAATCACTGAGAAATTCGTTTAAACTCTCATAATGCTGAGTGGCTAATATTTCCGTAGGTGCCATTATAGCCGCTTGATATCCATTATCTGCTGCCAGAAGCATAGTCATTAATGCTACGAGTGTTTTTCCGCTACCGACGTCACCTTGAAGCAATCGGTTCATATGTTCGCCACTAAGAAAGTCTTTTCGAATTTCTTTAATCACCCTTTTTTGTGCGTTAGTAAGCTGAAAAGGTAGCTTTTCAGTATAAAATGTATTAAACAATGTACCAACCTCCTTAAAAACGAACCCACGGTGCTTTATGGCGGTTAATTTTTTTCGAATAAGCAACTCCAGTTGTAAATAAAAGAGCTCTTCGAATTTTAATCGAAAAACAGCTTGTTGGATGTCTTGCTGGTTATTTGGTTGATGAATTTTTTTTATGGCCTCCTTTTTAGAAATCAGACGGTACTCATTGACAATTTCATTTGAGAGTGTTTCTGGAAAGGATTGTCCAATTTGTGGGACAATCAACGATATGAGTTTTTCAATTCCCTTTGAATTTAAACCTTTCGAATTTAACTTTTCGGTGCTTGGATACAATGGAAAAAAACCTGTTCTAGGTGCATTTTGAGTAATGGCAGTCATCTCTGGGTGAGGAATAGACCATTTTTGTGAGTAGATTTTAGGCTTGCCGAATATGATATACGTTTCATTGATGTTTAGACTTGATTTAATCCACGAAACACCCTGAAACCAAATCAGCTGAATGGATCCAGTTTCATCACTAAATCTTGCTGAAAGCTTCTTGTATCGTCCTTTCCCAGTTTCTTTTATTTGATCAACTTTTCCTTTGAGCTGGACATAGCTGTCTTCATAATGAAGGTCTTTTATTTTTGTGAAATAAGACCGATCAACATATCGATAGGGAAAATGGAAAAGCAGGTCTCCATAATTGTGAATCTCCATTTCTTTACTGAGTAAAGCAGCCTTTTGGGGCCCGACACCTTTCAGATATTCAATGGGTGTAGATGGGAGATCATTCATTTTTGGTTATTACATCATTACTTCCAGACGCCCATTTTATTGAACTTTTCAATTCTTTGTTCAATTCGTTCTTCTGTAGGTATTTTATCTAATTCCTGTAAATATTTTTTGATTTGTTTTTTAACCTTATCAAAAATAAGCTTTGGCGAGCGGTGTGCACCGTCAATAGGTTCTTTAATTACATCATCAACAAGTTTATTTGAGGACATGTCCTTAGAAGTGAGTTTAAGAGAATCGGCAGCTTTTTCTTTGAATTCCCATGAACGCCATAATATCGATGAACAAGACTCTGGAGAAATCACGGAATACCATGTGTTTTCGAGCATAACTACTTTGTCTCCAACACCTATGCCTAAAGCACCACCAGAAGCTCCTTCTCCAATGATTATACATATTACAGGAACCTTGAGTCTCATCATTTCATAAATATTTCGGGCAATGGCTTCACCTTGGCCTCTTTCTTCTGCTTCTAATCCTGGAAAAGCTCCTGGAGTATCGATGAACGTGACAACAGGTTTATTGAACTTTTCTGCCAATTTCATTAGCCTTAAGGCTTTTCTATATCCCTCCGGGTTTGGCATACCAAAGTTTCGATATTGCCTCATCTTTGTATTGACTCCTTTTTGCTGACCGATAAACATCACTGACCGACCGTCAAGCAAACCAAATCCACCTACCATTGCCTTATCATCCTTAACATTACGGTCTCCATGCAATTCAATGAAATTACTTTCGGTTACGGCATTAATATATGCTAAAGTGTAAGGTCTTTCAGGGTGTCTTGAAAGCTGTACTCGTTGCCAAGGAGTGAGATTTGTAAAAATTTCTTTGGTCTTGTTTTTTAGTTTTAATTCAAGCTCTTGAATTTTATCGGACATATCAACATCCGTTGATTCACCGATTTCTTTGGTCTTTTCAATCTGTTCCTCAATGGCCTGAATAGGCTCTTCGAAATCTAAGTATATACTCATAAGATGATTAAATTTTCTTATTACAAAACTATTAAAATCATTTGATTTACTGCTTTAATTTAACATTAGTTCGTCGGATAATTCCATGCTTCAAAAGCAAACTTCCACCGTTTATTTAGCTGTTTTTTAATATTTGAATCAATCGGTTTAAATGTATTTTTCTTGTAGCTCTTTTGTTTTTCGAGGTACATTTCGAATTTATCATTCACATCACTAAATTCTCCTAGCTTAAGCTTGGTATATATTTGATCCATACATTCCATAGGATTGTTGCTTAATTCCTCGTAAGAAATTTCAATTAAGTGGTTTTCATCAATGCCTTGTTTCTGTTCCAAGTATGCAAGCATGGTCTTTTCGTAGCAATGTATCACACGTTCGTTTATTTCATTCTCATTAAATTCCTGTAAAAATTGAGATTTGATGGTTGTATTGTACAAGTGTTTGGTGGAATTAAATACCTCATAAGGGTTTCGATGAATAAATATAAATTTAGCGTCAGGATACATTTCTTTTAGTACCTTAATTCTTCCTGTGTTGTGCGGGTTTTTTAGAAGTAAGCGCTTTTCTTTCCCATTGTAATATGATATGTTTTTAAGCATTTTGTCATACACCATTTTCCATTTGTTGATATTGTTTTGAGTAGTTTCAAAAACGTTGTATTCATTAAAATAGCTGATGTTTTTTGGAAAAAAAAACGATTGCATTCCACTTCTATGTGTAAGGTTGGTCAGTGAGTGTTCTTCTTCCGTAGGAGCGCTTGCGTTTATTTCGACATTGTCCTGTGGCCTGGTTTTCGGCATGAGTTTATTGAGTAGGGGCTTCATGAAGGTGCGAGAGACCAGGGCCGTTCTAAAAAAAAATGCCTGAAAAGCCTCAAGGAATGAAAACCTTTTGTCTTGAGCCAAGAGATAATGCAAATGGGTAGTGCCGCTCCTCCAATGTCCTATAACGAAAACAGGAGCCTTTTCATTTAAATTAACGGCGTTTATTTTACGCTGAAACACAATTTTTTGAAGCCACCTAAAAGGGGCGCTAATTACCGTGAAAAAAAAGATTTTGAACAACATTTTTTTGTTACTTATCGTCTTTTTATTGTCTTGCCATAATTTGAATAGAAGTGGCAAGCTGGAAATAAATAATTGATGTTCTTTTATTTCTTTTTCAGGCATATGATAAAGTTGTAAAAAATATAATAAAGAAACGCTGTACAATCTTATATATTTGTAACCATGATCAAATTTGCTCCAGCAAAAATTAATTTGGGACTTCATGTTTTAGGGAAAAGATCGGATGGTTTTCATCGAATTGAAACCTGTATGATGGAAATCCCACTTTATGACATCATCGAAATCACCAAATCAGACGAATATGAATTTATTCAATCTGGCATAGCTGTTGACGGGAAGTCAAGTGATAATTTATGTACCAAAGCATTTTTGCTTTTGAAGCGTCACTATGAAATTTCCAATGTGCGAATTCACTTGAGGAAACAAGTCCCTATTGGTGCTGGGCTAGGCGGAGGTTCTTCCGATGCAGTCACTGTTTTAAAAATGCTTGTTGAGCTGTTTCAGTTGCAGGTTTCTGAAAAGGAGTTGGAGGAGATTTCTGCTGATCTCGGAAGTGATTGCGCTTTTTTTGTTAAAGGGGATAGCCAGTTGGCAAAAGGGCGAGGGGAGGTTTTATCAAGTATCACATTGAAATCAATTCCGAGGTATCTGGTTTTGTTGAATCCCGGGATTCACATCTCTACAAAAGAAGCCTATTCAAATGTTACTTATTTAAATGATTCTGCGTCTCTTAAAGAGGTCCTTTCAATGCCCGCCGAAAACTGGGAGAATTGTCTAAAGAATGATTTTGAGGATAGTATTTTTAAGAATCATCCAAAAATAAAAGAGTTAAAGATTAAGCTTTATGAAGCTGGTGCAGTTTATGCTGCGATGTCGGGAAGTGGGTCAAGTGTTTTTGGTTTGTTTTCAGAACCCATTTCTTTGGGGAATGAATTGAAAAAGCATCACGTTTATTCTGGGTACTTGTAGCTTACTTCCTACTTGGTAGGATTTTCTTAGATATAGAATACACAAAAATCAACATCCAAACAAAAGCCGCACTTCTGCCTAGGAAATCTCCGTAAGTAGAAAATATGGTTTTTTCACTAAGCAATTGTGTATTCGCGAGTAGCACATCTTCCTCCCACCATTTGGATTCTGAAATGACTTCCCCGGTGGGAGATATCACACCACTTTTCCCTGTATTGGCAGAGCGAACGAGCCATCTTCTGTTTTCGATGGCACGTAGACGCGCGAAGCTGAAATGTTGTTTGTAACCAGGAGTATCGCCCCACCAACCATCATTCGTAATCACGCAAAGTAATTCTGCCCCTTTCCGACATTGTTCGGCAACAAATTCTGGGTAAATTGATTCATAGCAAACGATTGGCGCTATAGTTCCATTTGAAGTTTTAAATATTTTAACGGTATCTTCTTCTCCTAGTGAACCCACGGCTCCTCCATTGTCTATTGCAATATCTTCAAGAAAAGGAAAGTAGTCGGAATATGGGATTTTTTCGACTCCTACGACCAGTTTAGATTTGTGGATGTATTTGTTTTCTAAGTTTTTTTCAATGAGCAATGATGAGTTGTAATACTCGATGAAGGATCCGTCAGGATTTTTTCGAGAAGCCTTTGACCTTTTACTGTTAAAGCGTTTCATCGTTGAGGCACCGATTAAAATGTCCGAATTCCATCTTT
>DAIPZI010000062.1:0-7875 GCA_036782275.1 Crocinitomicaceae bacterium | reverse complement strand
CGCTTGTTCTTCTAGCATTCGGAATGTATTTTTTTAAAGTTTGGATGATGAAGCGTATGGAAAAGCATATTGAGTATATGGCTGAAAAAGAAAAAGAAATAATTTGAACCAAATTCAAAAAGAAATAAGGTTAAATAAATGGGCGAAAATCACTTTTTTCTTGTCTTCATTTTGTTATTTATTCCTTATTAATGCGCAAAATTGTTTAGCTCAAAATTTTGTTAAAGGAACCATATTTGATGAGAGAAATGTGCCCATTCCTCACGCCAAGGTTTTTGTAAAAAATGACCCCACTCAACGCACTGTGTCCGACATCAACGGTAAATATCAGCTCAGCTTGATGCCGGGAGAGTATTTTTTGGTGTTTAGCTCAATGGGTTTTGAAGATAGAGAAAGCTACATTTCAATCAGTGCCTTAGATGTAATGAAAAAAATACAGCTGTTCCCAAGTAAAATTCAAGATCTTGAATCGGTTCAGGTGTCTGCAAAGAAATCGAATCCTGGTAGGGATATTATGAAGAAAGTAGTTTCTAAAAGAGATCAAATAAATCCTTGGAATTATCCCCACAAAGTTGATGTATATATTAAGGCAAGAGAAGATATTAGAGGAAAAAACAAGGTGGAATCGGAGGATGATGAACCCGAAGTTGATGAGAGTTTTGATGGAGCAAACCCTTTGAAAGATACGATGAACCTTTTGGAGATTCAGATTGAAAGAAATTTTGCCCCAGGGAATAAAGTGAAAGAATTTCGAAATGCATACTCATTACGAGGGTCCAAGCGTAATCTATATTATACGACGACCGTTAAGTCTAATTTTAACTTTTTTGAAAACCTACTGAGGTTGGATGATCTACATGAAAACCCGGTAAGTTCACCAATATCAATACCGGGAATCTTGTCCTATAAGTACCGTTTGGTTGAGAAGTACGAGCAAAAAGGACAAACGATTTCCAAGATTAAAATACAAGCTAGAAATACGGCAACCTCCACATTACAAGGATATATTTGGGTTATTGACTCGCTTTGGTTGATACAAAAGCTTGACCTAACGATGAAAAAGGGAAACCTATTGGTTTACGATTATTTCAAAATACAGCAGGAATATGAACATCCGGGAGATTCAATATGTGTTCTTAAGAAGCAAGTATTAGATTATGGAGTGAAGTACAAAAGAGAATCGTCAATCTGTAAAACAACTGCCATTTTTTCAAATTACGATTTCAATCCTCAGTTTGATAATAAGTTTTTTAATTCAGAGCTGGCAGTAACAGAAAAAGAAGCCTACGAAAAAGATTCTTCTTTTTGGGAGAATAAACGTGCTGATCAGCTGAGTCCTGAAGAGATCGCCTTTATTATTCGTCAGGACAGTATCAGAGATTACATCAACAGAAAGGAATACCTCGATAGTGTAGACAAGATATTCAATAAAATCACTGTTCTCAAAGTACTTTGGTGGGGGGTAGATCACAGGAATAGGAGCAAAAGAATGCAGTGGACTATCGGGAGCTTGGCGACAACGATACGCCCTGTATACATAGCAGGTCCAAGAATCTCTCCTAATTTTGATTTATTTAAAAAATGGAAAGATGAGAGGACTTTGGATTCTTACACGCAAATATCCTTAGGATTCTTGAACAATGATATTAAAGGAGACACCTGGTGGAAATATAAATTCGACCCGTTCCATCAAGGTAAGATTAGGATGTCATTGAATCATGATTTCGATGTGATTCGTGGATATGATGCAATTACACAAATATATAAGAGGGAGAATTTTATTGAGGCAACAAGTATGAATACCTCTATCGAATATGAGCTTTTTAATGGGTTCTATATTGATGTGGGAGGTGAGTTTACCGAGAGAAGGAGTTTAGAGGGATATGATTTTCTTGAATTTGCCGATGATGTGCTTCCAAATAATGAACCTTCAGATTTTCAGACCTATCAGGCTTTAATTGCTGATCTCACTATCAGCTATACGCCTAAACAAAAATACATGCGAGAACCCTACAGGAAAATTGTATTGGGATCAGCTTGGCCTACCTTTAATTTCTATTATGAACGAGGAATCCCAACTCTTTTCGGCAGTGATATAGATCATGAATACATTCAATTGAGTGTTGATCAAACATTTAAGATAGGTACCATTGGAACCTCGAGCTATCGATTATCGGGAGGGTTATTTACGAGTGCTAATAACTTGAGAGACCCTGATTTTAAATTCCAAAGGAGAAGTGATCCACTATGGTTTTCAAATCCATTATATTCATTTCAAGGATTAGATACTTTATTAAGAACCAATGATATGTCCTTGGAAGCCCATTTCGTTCATCACGATAATGGGGCAATAATCAATAAGATACCATTTATGAAAAAGACGCGCATTGGTCTTGTTTTCGGTGGTGGGGCTTTGTATGTTAAAGAACACGATTATTTTCATTATGAGGTGCTTGCTGGTTTAGAGCGAAACTTTAAACTTTCAAGAAGAAGATTAAGAGTAGGACTTTATGGTGTATTGTCTACTGGAAATAAAAGTTCACCACGATTTGACTACAAAATTTCTTTTGCCATTCTTGATGATAGAAGTATGAAATGGAATTTCTAAACGTTTTCCTTTGGGAAATAATTTTTGTTCCTGATTAGAATCATTCCCACCCCACAAGTAATACAAGCATCGGCAAAATTCCAAATCGCAGGAAATACTTGACTTTCACCTACCCAAGGTACCCAAGAGGGCCACGTTACGTTAAATTGAAACATATCTACAACATTCCCCAAAAGAAATCCCTGATGTCTAACTTCATGAATGCTCGTGTAGCTCGTTCCATGAGGTCCCATATGTGTGCAGGTTACAAAATTTTCTGATCCCTCCATTTGATTGTAAAAGTTACATGGGTCAAATGTGAAAATGAAATCATACAGAGCCGAGTCAATAAGGTTTCCAATGGCACCTGTAAAGATCAAACCAATTGCAATAAGGTATTCTGTTTTTACACCTTTTTTGTGTTCACTCCACATATAATACCCAATACCGGAAATGGCAATGATCCGAAAAATACTAAGAGCTAATTTATGCCACATAGATGATCCGAAGGTTGTGCCAAAGGCCATACCTGGATTTTCTATATAATGAAGCTGAAACCATTCCCCTAATAACGGCGTTGGTATTTCCCCCTGAATAAAGGACGTTTTAATCCAGATCTTAATAATTTGGTCGATTAATAAGAGACAGATTATTGTTATAATAACAATAGAAAATTGTTTTTTCACTTATTTGTTTTGTGCATTTTTTGCGGCAATACTCATGGTTGCATGCGGAACTAACTTTAAGCGTTCTTTTGCAATAAGGTTTCCTGTTGCCCTGCAAATCCCGTAGGTCTTATTTTCGATACGAATTAGAGCCGCTTGAAGATTTTTGATAAATTTCTCTTGTCTTGCAGCAAGTTGTGCGAGTTCTTCACGCGAAAGCGTTTCTGAACCATCTTCCATCATGTTAAATGTTCTCCCAGTATCATTTGTACCGTGGTCATCATTGTGTGAAAGTGAACCAATTAAAAGGCTGTAGTCATCTTGCGCTTCTTTTAATTTACTTAAAATCAGTGCTTTGAATTCTGAAAGTTCTTTATCTGAGTATTTATTTTTTTTCTGTGACATTCTAGATAAATTATGAGTTAATCTGATTTTTTAATGCGTCCAAAGATATCATTTTTAAGTTTGCTTTTTCTAAAAGTTACGAAAAATTCAAAAGGTTTATTCTCTTTTTATGTAAAACAGATGTGAATAATAATTATTTTTCATTTTTCAACCAAATTAAGTCACTTTGATAAAGCTGTTTTTAGGAAATAAAACATATGTTCTTCTACTGATCCCGGTCTTTTTAGTCTGTTATCAATTCCTAAACTATTATTTTGAGTTTATCTCTTTAGCCCCAAGTCAACATTTTGGCTTATGGATCGAAAACATTGAATTGAATACCCTTGTTGGTGTTTTATTGGCATCTATAGTGGTGCTATTAAATTCCTTTGGGTTGAATTTATTAGTAAACAGAAATAATTTTTACGAACGCAATACCTACTTAGTCGCATTGATCTATGTGGTTTTTATGAGTTTATTTGAATGTTCATATTTTTTGAATAGCACGCTTCTTCTTCATTCCACAATTATTTTCATGATACATCAGCTGTTTGAGTTAAATAAACGGGAAGATGGTCGTAAAAATATTTTTAATGCTTTTTTGTTTTTCGCACTGGGCGTTACGCTTTGTCCTATTTACATCTTTTTATTGCCCATGCTTATTCTCTCAGTCACTGTCATTCGGCAACTTTCGTTTAAAGAGTCTTTGATGGCATTTTCAGGATTCAGTATCCCTTTTATCTATTATTTAGCTATTTCTTATGTAGATGGTTCTGAATGGGGCAGTTCTTTTGTTTATGCCAATCTTGATGCCGTACAAAAAGATTTTTGGTTTGTGACAATATCTATAATTACGTTTATTGTGTTGTCCTTATTTTCAGTTGTTTTTAAAATGCGACAAGCTAAAATCCAAACAAATAAACAAATTCGATCTTTAATCATTTTGATTTTGTTCTTTTTTCTTCTCTCGTTTTATCAACTAATAAGTTTTCAACAAATCGATCATTTTAGCTTATTAATCATTCCAATGTCAATCCTGTTAATCTTTGCTTTTTTAAGCGATACATATGGAATGGCGGCAAATGTTCTTTTTTACGTGGTCATACTGTATTCTGTTATCAAGTTTTTCCTTTTCCTGCCTACACAAGCTGTATAATTGATTAATTTCGCATTAAAATAAGATAACAAATGAAATTTGGTGTAGTTACTTTTCCTGGCTCAAATTGTGATCAGGATATGATTTATATACTTCGGGATGTGATGAAGCAGGAAGTAGTTCATCTTTGGCATAAAGATTCTGATTTGCAAGGGGCAGATATGGTTGTTTTACCCGGAGGCTTTTCCTTCGGAGATTACCTCCGATCCGGTGCCATTTCACGATTTTCTCCAATTATGACTGAAGTAATTTCTCATGCCAATAAAGGAGGTTATGTTTTAGGTATTTGTAATGGATTTCAAATATTAACTGAATCAGGTTTACTGGATGGAGCACTCTTGCACAATAACAACCAAAAGTTTATTTGTAAAAATGTTCATCTCAAAGCCATTTCCTCAAGTGCAGCGATTTCAGCAGGTTTAAATAGAGATGAGGCATTTAAGATTCCAATTGCTCATGGTGAAGGACGTTATCATGCTTCCAGCGAGGTCATTGAATCTCTTGAGCAAAATGATCAGGTTCTTTTTAAATATTGCAATGAAAACGGTGTGGTTAATTTGGAATCTAATCCTAATGGATCTCTTCATAATATCGCAGGAATTTCAAATAAGGAAAAAAATGTTTTCGGAATGATGCCGCATCCTGAAAGAGCATCAGATGATGTTTTATCGAATTCGGAAGGTAAAAATTTCTTTGAATCGATTTTAAAATACAGCTAATGAAAATTTTATTACTAGGGTCTGGAGGCAGAGAGCATGCATTGGCATGGAAAATGGCTCAGAGTTCTATTTTGGATGAATTGTTTATTGCCCCTGGTAATTCCGGGACGCGAAAACATGGTAAAAATATTCCCATAGATCCCAATGATTTTGAAGCGGTCAAAAAAGCTGTAATTGATAACAATATTGAAATTGTAATTGTAGGTCCAGAACAACCATTGGTTAATGGTATTGCGGATTTTTTCATGGATGATGAGGTTTTATATAAAATTCCAATTATTGGTCCTGATGCAAAAGGCGCTCAATTGGAAGGGAGTAAAGACTTTGCTAAATCATTTATGAAAAGACATAATATTCCAACAGCCAAGTATGGTACTTTTACCAAAGATACTGTAGATAAGGGAATTGATTTTTTGAGAGGGATGGACGCGCCGTATGTTTTAAAAGCAGATGGTCTTGCAGCAGGAAAAGGGGTATTGATTATCGATAATTTAAAGGAAGCCGAAAGGGAGCTGAAAAACATGTTGATGGATTCGAAGTTCGGTGCTGCTAGTGAAAAAGTAGTCATTGAACAATTTCTTGATGGGCGAGAAGTTTCGGTTTTCATTATTACAGATGGGGAGTCTTTTAAATTGTTGCCAGAAGCAAAGGATTACAAAAGAATCGGTGAACAAGACACTGGTCCAAACACAGGTGGTATGGGGGCAGTGAGTCCTGTGCCCTTTGCAGACGCTGGGTTCATGGATAAAGTGCATAACCAGATCATTGTTCCAACTACTAAAGGCTTGAAGTCAGAAGGGATTAAGTACAAAGGATTTATATTTTTTGGACTCATTAACGTGAAAGGCGATCCTTATGTGATAGAATATAATTGTAGATTAGGTGATCCTGAAACAGAAGTTGTTTTGCCAAGATTAAAATCTGATATTCTAGATTTGTTTGAAGGAATTGCAACAAATACATTATCTGAAAGAGATATACAGTTTTATGATAAGAGTGCAGCTACAGTAATGCTCGTGTCTGGAGGTTATCCCAACAAATACGAAAAAGGAAAACAAATATTTGGATTGAATACTGTTGTTGATAGCATCTGTTTTCACGCAGGAACCAAGTCTGATGGTCCTTCATCGGTTACTGCTGGTGGTCGAGTCGTCGCCATAACGTCCTACGGCAAGAACATCGAGTTTGCAATAAAAAAGTCATACGAGACAATAGATAAAATAAGCTTTGACGGAATGAATTACCGCAAGGATATCGGTTTTGATTTAATCAAATAATGCTTACATTGTTGTTGTAATATGTTCAACGCTTTTTGCTTAATTCTCATTTCTCTTTTATTTTCTGCTTTTTTTTCAGGTATGGAATTGGCTTTTTTGTCTTCAAACAGACTGAAAATAGAGGTCGACAAAAGTAAAGGAACGCTTCTAAGTAAACTCCATTCCGTTTTTTATAAAAATGAGTCAAAAATCATTGCTTTCATATTACTTGGGAATAACATTTCACTTGTTATATATGGTATTTCGTCAGCTGTTATACTCGAGCCAATAATAAAAGGCTGGGGCATTAGCTCTGATTCTTTAACCCTCTTGCTGCAAACCTTGTTTTCAACCTTATTGGTGCTCGTAGCTGCTGAGTTTATCCCCAAGAGTATCGTTCAGTTTAATCCGAATAAATCACTCAAAATCGGTACATTTCCTTTATTCATATTATATATACTCTTGTTCATTCCAACACATGTCATTTTGTTTTTTAGTTGGATTATTTTAAAAACATTTGGGTTGGATCAAAAAACAAATCAAAAAGTTTTTTCTAGAGTTGATTTGGAGCACTTTGTAGATGACCTTTCTGAAAGAATAGAGAGTGAAGAGATATCTACAGACGATATGACTTTATTGAGAAATGCTCTTGATTTTTCAGAGGTAAAGGCTCGAGATTGTATGATTCCTAGGACTGAAATTATTTCAGTAGACATCAGTGATACTTTGGATGCCGTAAAAAACCTGTTTATTGCAAAAGGGCTTTCTAAAATCATCATCTATCGAGACTCTATTGATAATATCATTGGGTATGTTCATTCATCGGATATGTTCAAGTCTCCTAAATCGATTAAGCAAATATTATTGCCAATCCACTTTGTGCCCTCAGTAATAACGGGTGAAGAGCTATTAGAGAAATTCACAGAACAATCGGGAAATATTGCCATAGTGACTGATGAATACGGAGGAACTGCGGGAATGGTAACGCTGGAAGATGTGATCGAAGAAATTTTTGGAGAAATTGAGGATGAGCATGATAAAGATGACCTTCTCGAAGAAAAACTTTCGGAGACCCAATACCGATTTTCTGGCCGAATTGAAATTGATC
>DAIPZI010000061.1:3219-7971 GCA_036782275.1 Crocinitomicaceae bacterium | reverse complement strand
TAAAACTGAAAGAACGGACACTTGTAACCACACTGACCAAAAGAATGGCAGAAGAATTACAAAAATATTTGGATAAGATGGGAATCTTATGCCGATATATACATAGCGAAATTGATACTATTGAAAGGGTTGAAATTTTACGACAGCTTAGACTAGGCCAGTTTGATGTTTTAATTGGCGTCAACCTGTTAAGAGAAGGTCTTGATTTACCTGAGGTTTCCTTTGTAGCTATCATAGATGCTGATAAAGAGGGCTTTCTTAGAAACGAACGCTCACTCGTTCAAACAGTGGGTCGAGCAGCACGAAATGTAAATGGTTATGTAATCATGTTTGCTGACCAAATTACGAAATCAATGAAACGAACCATTGACGAAACTGAAAGAAGACGAAAACTTCAAATGGCTTACAATAAAGAACATAAGCTTATACCTACTGCTCTGAAAAAATCAAAAGATATTATACTTGAATCCACCAAAGTGGCTGATGGAGAATCCTCAACTCAAAAAGCAGAAAGAATAGCTGCCATTGAGCAAGCGCCTGTCGCAACAGAATTTAAAGATTCTAAATCTCTAGACAAAGAAATCAAACGCATACGAAAGCTCATGGAAAAATCGGCAAAAAATCTTGAGTTTATAGAAGCAGCAGGATATAGAGACCAAATGAGAGATCTACAAAAATTAGAAAAACAATTTGAATGAACGGAAAAATAACCCTTAAACAATTTCGCTGGATCGCCTTAATCGAAGGTGTTTCTTACATCTGTTTTGCGATTACAATGCCCCTAAAATACTTCTATGAAATACCCGAACCAAATTACGTGGTTGGTATGCTTCATGGGGTGGTCTTTATGTTGTTTTGTTTTTGGCTTCTTGTTTTAACACTTCGAAAAACATGGAGCTGGTCCAGGGGCGTCCTGTTTTTTATTGCCTCTTTTATTCCGTTTGGCACTTTTTACATTGATATCAAATACCTCAGAAAAGCCCAATAATCAATCAATGCATGTGTATTATTGTAATTCACAATGCCATGTTCATGTAATTCAAATTAATAAGGTTTAGACGAACAAGTTTTATTAATTTTGTCGAAAATAGTTAGGAATGGCAAACAATTTATTAAAAGGAAAAAGAGGAATTATATTCGGTGCATTGAACAGTCAATCAATTGCATGGAAAGTCGCTCAACGGGCTCATGAAGAAGGCGCAACATTTGTATTAACCAATGCACCTATTGCAATGAGAATGGGCGAAATCAATAATCTCGCTGAAGAAACGGGTAGTCAAATCATCCCTGCAGACGCTACAAACGTGGAAGAACTGGATCATTTGGTTACACAATCTATGGAAATATTAGGAGGTAAAATTGATTTTGTATTGCACTCAATTGGCATGTCTCCGAATGTTCGAAAAAAGAAACATTACACCGAAAACGATTATCGCTTTTACAGTCAAACCATGGATGTTTCTGCAACATCACTGCACAAAACATTGGCTACTTTATACAAGCACGATGCCATGAGCGAATGGGGATCTGTTCTTGCTTTATCTTACATTGCAGCTCAACGAATATTCCCTGACTATAACGATATGGCTGATGCCAAATCATTATTAGAATCTATTGCACGTTCATTTGGGTACCATTATGGTATCAAGAATAAGGTTCGCGTGAACACTATATCCCAATCTCCAACAGTCACTACTGCCGGACAGGGAATTAAAGGATTTAATGAATTCATCAATTTCTCAGAACAGATGTCACCATTAGGAAATGCAAGCGCATTAGCGTGTGCAGACTACTGCATTAGCATGTTCTCTGATTTGACCAAATACGTCACAATGCAAAACCTCTTCCACGATGGTGGATTCTCGAATACAGGTGTTACGCAACCTGTCATCGAACGCTTCGGAGACGAATAAAACATTATCAATAACCTACCGTACAAAAGGGATCTCTTTATTAGGGTCCCTTTTTTTGATTGAACAATTTTAAATGTGTTGCGTTTTTAGATAAAACAAATTCAATGGGATTCTTCACGAGAAAAAGTAAAAAGGAAAAGCTCAACGAGCAATACAAGAAAAAATTAGAGCAGGCTTATAAAATGTCTACAAGTAATCGAACAGAAAGCGATCGTTTGACCGCTGAAGCCAATGACATTCTAGAGGAAATTAAGAAACTAGAAGAGACTGAAGCTTAATCCTCTTTCCAGTCGCCTCCTTTCGCTTTTGTATATGGAATGATTCCTTCTAGCTTATCCTCAACAGCTTCCAAGTATGAGATGATTTGATTGAGTTTTGTTTTAAGCTCAATATATTGTTTCTCCGCAATGTTTTTATTTTCACGATGTGTATTCGTAACCCCTGTTGTATTCTGATACAACTGATAACCCACCATACCCAAACGTCCTGAAATACTCGGAACAGTTTCAAAATCTCTTGATGAACGAGCGTTATCTCCCCACATCATTACTTCAAGATCTTTATAAGTCACTTTCATACTTCGAATCGTTTCCATTAAATCTAAATCGGTATTCGGATAACCCAACAAGGCCTTTTCGATCAGATTAACCTTTTCCTTGGTTTCTTTCATCACCTTTTCAGTACCACTCACCTGTCGATTTAACTCAGCAACTTCAGCTCTAAACGCTTTAAGTTCTTCTGGATTTTTTGCAATCAAGGTTTGATTGTTTAGTCCTTTTACAGTAAACTTTTTCTTATCAATCAGTAATTCTGTTTTCCCTTCTTTTATGAGTATTACGCTTACCGCATATACGCCTGGAGTCACAAGAAACCCACTTCCTCCTGAACCTATGGGGTTGGTATTGTTGGTTCTTAAATTCCATGTTTGCCTTACTATACCCTTAGATGGAGACGATTTCATTCTACGAATTTCATTTCCAGAAGCATCAAATATCTTCCAAATAAGCTGAGCCTTTTCCTCAAGATCCTCTGCACGAATTTCCTCAAATGAAGGATAAAATACATCCTCACCATTCTTTTCGAGTTCTTTCTCTTTTTTCTGACGTTTTGACTTTAGAGACTGACCAACATCATTCAAATACAAACTAAATGTTGCCCCAAAAGCTGGGTTTTTAGCTGACCAAAGACTATGCCCTTGCGAACCTGTACCTCTACTACCTAGAGGAGTTGAAGGGATATACAATAAAGCATCTTTAACATCAAATAGATGCGCTCTTTTTTCGAGAACCTCGTTAGCCAGTGTCCTTAAGGGAGCATAATTATCTAACACATAAAAACCACGGCCAAATGTCCCTGCAACCAAATCGTTTTCTCTTTGCTGAATATCTAAGTCATAAACAGCAATTGTCGGTAATCCACTAAGTTTAGTCCAACTCTCTCCCCTATCTACAGAGAAAAAAGCACCGAATTCCGTTCCTACAAAAAGTAAATCTGGATTTACATGATCTTGCTTAATGCAGTATACGTTTCCTCTTTCAGGAAGATTTGATGCAATTGATTCCCATGATTTACCTTGATTCGTTGATCGAAGTAGGTATGGCGAAAAATCACCATCCCGCTGACTATTAAAGGCAACAAAAACCTCGTTTTCATCATGCAAGGAAGCTGTAAGCATATTTACTTTTGTTCTTTCAGGAACTCCTTTGATATTGTCAATTCTCGACCAAGATTTACCATCATCTGTGGTAATTTGAATCAATCCATCATCCGTACCAGCAAAAAGGAGACCTTCTTTTAATGGAGACTCATCTAAGGCCACAATATTCCCATAAATGGTCGTAGACTTGTTTTTCATCACAGCGTCCATCGTCCACACCTGTCCCATTACTGGAAGCTTATTGCGATCCAATTGTCTTGATAGGTCAGGAGAAATAGTGGACCAGTCATCGCCTCGATTTGTAGACTTAAATAATTTGTTTGCGGCAAAATAAATTGTCGATGCATTATGACGAGATACCAAAAGAGGAGAATCCCAATTCCAACGATACGCAGCTTCTCCGTCTCCAGGCATTGGCTGAATAGGTACTTTTTCCCCAGAAGCTTTATCATAACGAACAATCCATCCGTACTGAGCTTGAGCATAGGTAATATTTGGATTTTCCCAGTCAGTAGCAGATTCAAAACCATCTCCACCGTTCGTTATAAACCAATCAGAATTTAGAATGCCCGAAGCATTTAAAGTCGCCGAAGGTCCTCCCATTGAATTATTATCTTGGGTACCCCCATAAATATTATAAAAAGGGGAATCATTATCCGTTGCCACCTTGTAAAACTGAATAATCGGGAGGTTTGCGTGGTAACGCCATTCCTTAGCATGTGTATACGTTTCATAAACGCCACCATCACATCCAACGATCCAATGATTAGTATTGGAAGGGTCAATCCATATACAATGATTGTCAACATGCTTGCCCTTCTCTCCTGTTCTTTTAAAATTTTTACCACCATCTTCCGTATGATGAAGGTAGGTATTCATCGAAAACACTTTATCTACATCCACTGGATCACAATAAATTTCCTGATAGTAATTACCACTTGTCGAGTAATCGCTTTGTTTAATCCAATTCTCCCCCTTGTTGGTTGATTTATAAAATCCGTTTTTACCATACCGTGCCTCTACAATGGCATAAACTACATTTGGATCAACTGGAGATACAGCCATTCCAACACGCCCCATATAACCTGCAGGTAATCCTTTATTGATTTCTCTCCATGTTTCTCCACCATCAATAGATTTATAAACTCCTGATTCCGGCCCTCCACTTATAAAGGTCCATTC
>DAIPZI010000061.1:0-3119 GCA_036782275.1 Crocinitomicaceae bacterium | reverse complement strand
ACTCCATCACCATAGGACACCGATCGTTGATTATTGTTTTCACCAGTCCCAACCCATACGGTATTCTGATTGGTAGGAGCTATTTTCACACAACCCACAGAGTAAGAGCTGTAAGAATCAAATATGGGATTGAAAGTAATTCCATGATTTTGAGTTTTCCATAAGCCGCCCGAAGCCGTTGCAACAAACCATGTATCTGAATTAGAAGGATGAATAGCAAGGTCAGATACTCTTCCGGAGGTAAGAGCTGGACCGACAAGCCTGAACTTGATGTTAGATACTGTACTCGCTTCTATTGCACTCTTTTCTTGTGCAAATGTACTTATAGCTACGGTAAAAAATAAGACACTTAAAATTTTCATATGTTAATTGAATTTGAGCAAAAATAAATAATTAAGATTGATGAATTAAATCTAATGAATGGTGATTTTTTCTAAATAAGTTTTTGAACCATCATTTACGTGGATAATATATATCCCAGGACTAACACTAAGTTCTACAACTTGTTTTTGTGATGTCATGTTGGCATTCCAAACCACGCGTCCATCGGGAGAAACAATCTTGATAAAAGGATTTTTCAATTCATGAGATATGGTAAAGGAACCTTTGTTTGGATTTGGATATACTGAAAATGGTAAATCCAATTGATCAACACCACTTAGCTGACCTGAAACATTGATGTTGTCCATAAAGAAATTATTCCCCCAACCATTTATACCTACAAATCGTATGGCCACATTTTGTCCAATATAGGGCAATAAATCAATAAAATTATCAACAGACCAATCAGCACAATCTTGTGGATACCATTCATCATTTGTACTTGGAACAGTGATCAGGTCATCACCATATGCATAAAACAATGTATCATATGTTTCCCAACAGTCAGTACTTGCATCTACTCTAAAACCATCCTCATAAGAACCTCCCCATTTTGTATAAGCATAATCAAACTCTAAGTAAGCACTTACAGCACTGCTTAAATCAATTTTTGGCGTCATCAATTCTGCTTCATCACCCACCTGGTTTATCGAGAAATGATCAATCATTACACAATTTGTCGCATCACAATCCGGACCATTTTCTGTGTAAAATGGAGACCATCCATAGGAATTATTCGCATTGTACTGCGTCCAAAAATCGGTAATGCCCAATTCGAAATCTTCAATTACATCAAGAGGGGCAAGTGTTTCTTCATACTCTATAAACATAGAATAAGACTGTGTACTTGTTCCAAAATCATCTGTTACCGTTAGTGAAACATCATAAAATCCGGGAGAATCATATTGGACAATTGGATTTTGATCATTTGAAGAAGCCGGAGTCCCTCCTGTAAAGGTCCAAGACCAAGTTGGGTTCATCGATGACAATACCGAATTATCGATATATTGAACTTGATTGTCAAGACATGTTACTTTGAATTTATCGGCAGCTATTTGAGCCATCGGCTCAGAATTTTCATACAACTCTACCTCATACACACTCCTATTTGTAGCATTTCTAAGTAATCTATCCTTGTATTTAATGACTAGCTTAGTTGACATTGAGCTTAACGGTAAGTTATTGTTAAAAAGGGCCCATTCATTCATTGAGTTGTTTCTGTAGTAAACGGTTCGCCGCGTACCAATATACACACCTCCATTGGTCCCTTTCTGATGTTCAATATTAGTTATGACCTCTCCGTCAAGAGATGAGCTAGAATAATTAACCCAATTGGCACCTCCATCTATTGATTTAAAGACCATTCGATTGTTAAGGTTTGTATTTCCATACTGAGAAGTTCTTGCTGCCCACACCACGTTTTCGTCACTTGCACTTACCGCAATATCAAAAGGCACCCATTCTTCACCGTTGAGTAATGATGACGGTGGAGTGACATCTGTCCAAGATGCACCCCCATCCCCTGTTCTCCATATTTTTTTTGCTCCCCACCAGCTTTCATAAGTAGCCAAATACATTACTTCCGGATTGGCCCGAGATAATTCTATATTCATAACTCTATGATCAAAGGCGTATACCAAATCATAAGACATCCCATTGTCTTCAGTCTTAATAAGGTTTGTTCCTCGTCCTAGATAAATGTGTTTGTTGTTTCTTGGATCCCATTCCATTGTGGATGATTCTCCAAAAATATATGATGCATTGGGTAGCGAATCAAATTGAAATCCATTGATATTGACTGTTCTGTCTCCAGAAAGGTATCTTCCCTCGTAATCATCATAAGCAATCCGGTCATCGCCAAAATTCACAAAACCTCGAACACCATCACCCCCACCGGTACAAATCCAATCGTTAATATACGTATCGTTATCCTTAAGTAATGTTCCATTGTGATAACAACCACCGAGCATGACATCACTTTGTGGACTTGCACCGAATCCCCAAAAATCTGTCCCTTCAATTCCAACCATTGATTTATCCATATGAGCACCGCCATCAATTGACTTAAATATCCCCCCGTCGCACGCTATCCATAATTCAGTACCAAAAAAACGAATGTCATGAATATCGGCATGAACGTATTCATCAAGGCCAGGCTCAGACCATTTTGCAGGACAAATCCATGTAATGCCCCCATCTTCAGAAACCCAATGATTTACTCCTCCAAGATGTAACTTCAATGGGTTTACAGGGTCAACGGCAAGTGCAACGTCGTAGTAATATTGTCCTCCATCGTCTTCACCTTCCTTGTCCCATCCCATCATATTGATGTTGGAAAGTGACGGTGGTCCTGCCGGTTGAGAGCCACAGCACTGAAAAGTCCAGGTTGCACCCTCATCCGAAGATAAATAAATACCATAGGTCCCACTACCACCATTGGCTGAACCCGTTGCATTCGCATATATTAAATTTGGATTTGCAGGTGTTACTGCAATTTCAACACGCCTCTGGTGGTCACCAGCTTGTTGCGGACTTGGCCAGCCATTGTTTTGTACTGTAAAAGTTAGCCCACCATCTATACTTTTATAAAATTCCGTATAGTCCCCAACTACTTTTATTGTGTAGATCATGTCTGAATTAGCGGGATTGAGTTCAATTTCCTGAAAATCTCCATTCATGATTTCAGTCCAATTATCTCCCCCATCTGTGGTTCTGAAAAAGCCATTATTTGAAGTCAA
>DAIPZI010000060.1:0-8006 GCA_036782275.1 Crocinitomicaceae bacterium | reverse complement strand
GAAATAAAATGACGAGAGAAACCATTTTAACAGTAGACAACATGGTAATGGTTAATCTTGGGGAAAATGGGCTTCCAGTGCCGCACCATAAAACGGAGGTGGAATTTGTGAAAGACAGAATAAACAAAAAATAATTCCAAGTATCTATAGATTTGCACCCATGTTTATTCTTGGATTTTCATGGTTTGTTTAAATGTCTCAATTTTTCCTAACACAGGAAAAATTGAATGGCATAAATGTTGCACTCAAGCATTAACTACTAAAACTTTTAAGCTATGAAAACAACCTTTACTCAAACCCTAATTATTTCTTCTTGTTTATTTTTTCTTGTTTTTAACTCAAATGCACAGACTGAAAAACCAGAAGCACCACAAAAATCTTTTATAAAAAAAGTAGAAAAATCGAAACTTTTATTTGATTATGGTTTTGGAATAAGACTTCACAGTCATATGGGATTTGAAGAAGCCAATGAATCGTGAAACAGCCCCTTCGATGGATCTCTAGAATTTGGAGTTGGTGGTATGTTCGTTCATAAATCAGGACTTGTATTTAAAGGCGATTTTTTTGCAAATTCAAAAAATATAGTAAGGCAAGCTGTTGTTCAAAATGGTGCTTGGGAAAGAGCTCTAGGTGGTAGTTTTGGTATTGGATGTGTCGTCAGTCACAACCCAGAAAAGAACAAGTCATTATCCGTATTATCTCTATCTCTGGGTAACAGGCATAGTGGATTGACTATGGATGGTGAATTTCAAACATTTGGTGATATTGATATAAATGGTGAAAGACAAACCTTTACCATTCATAACTATTTTATAGATCTAAATTTAAAAAGTGTGGGGATTTTCAGTCGTAAAAAGTTCAGTGAAAAAACCTTGTTTTTTATACAATCTGTACAATTGGGCATCTTAACCGGACTCAATAAGTCACATTGGAAAATAGAGGAAACACAAGAAAGGATTCAAGGTGTAAATAAGACATTTCCATTATCGTTTTATATAAAAATATCATTAGGTTTGGGTGCTAATTAATTGCTAATTGAAAAATTCAATTGATTCAAAGTATTACTTTTTGTGTTAACTTTAAGTAATTCAAATCAAATATAATGAATGTAATAGAGGCCTCTGATTTATGTAAAAACTATGGGGATGATGTAGGTATTAAAAATATCAATTTAGAAATTAAAAAAGGTGAAATCTTTGGTTTTATTGGACCAAACGGTGCAGGTAAATCAACTTTTATTAGGACGCTTTTGGGCTTGCTAATTCCCACAAGTGGTACAGCGAATATACTGGGGCAAAGCATTGAAAATAAACCTGAAGACATTCGAAAAAAAATAGGCTATCTCCCATCTGAAGTCAATTATTATGATGGCATGAGCTCTCGAGAGCTTTTGGAATATCACGCCGGCTTCTATGAAAATGTCAATACTGAAAAAATAGAATCTTTAAGTACTCTATTTGAGTTAGACCTGGAAAGAAAAATTGAAGAGCTTTCATTTGGGAATAAAAAGAAATGTGCGATCATTCAATCGGTATTGCACAATCCAGAGATCCTCATTCTTGACGAGCCTACTTCTGGATTAGATCCCCTCATGCAAAATCGATTTTTTGAGCTATTGGAAGAAGAAAATAAAAAAGGAACAAGCATATTTTTTAGCTCTCATATTCTTGCTGAAATTCAACGTTTGTGTAATCGAGCAGCCATCATAAGAAAAGGAGAAATAAGTGCCGTTGAGGACATACAAAGTCTCTTAGAAAAGCAAATGAAGAAAGCCCGTTTTATTTTCACAGCGCAAAAAGAGCTCAAGTTTATTGAGGGAGTTCAAAATCCTGTATGGACAAATAACAAGTTGACCTTTGACTATATCGGACCGGTAAAAGATTTAATTAAGTGGATGAATGATCTTGACCTTAAAGATGCGGTTTTGGAAGAGCCTGATTTAGAAACAATATTTATGAATTATTACCAATAGATATGAACCTGAATTTATTTAAAAAGGAATTCAAAAGAAGCAGAAAGAATTTTTTGATTTGGACGGGTATTGCTGTGGGATTTACGATTATGATTATTTCTTTGTATCCTTCTTTCAAGGATATGGGTATTGAAATGGGAAAAGCTATTCCTAAAGAAATGGCAAAAGCCTTTAATATGGACATGTCTTCATGGCAAGAAATTTCTGGTTACTACAAAACCTATTTTGGCTTTCATATCATCATAATTCTAACTATTTTTTCTTGCTCTTTTGGGGCATCAATTATTTCAAAAGAGGAAAGCGAACGAACTTCTGAATTCCTTTTCACGAGGCCTATTTCAAGGAAAGAAGTCTTTATGACCAAAGTATTGGCTTTGCTATCTATCATTTCATTAAGCTTTCTGATTCAAACCCTTGTTGCTTTATTAATGATAATAATGGTCGTAAACAACACCGTTAATTGGAATCACCTTTTTGAAATGCACCTTAACGGTTATGTTCTCTGCCTGTTTTTTGCAGCTATTGGAGTTGGGTTTTCCCAATTACTCAAAGGAGTGAAAAACTATATGGGCCTAGTTGTAGGAGTCGTTATGGGAACCTATTTTCTGCATGGTATTGGCTCTGCAGTTGATGATGCCAATTGGATTGCAAAATTTTCTCCATTTCATTATTTAGGTGTAGATGAATTTCACCCACTAGCACTTCTCGTTTTCTCAATTCTATCCCTTGTGTTCATCGTTTTGGGATTTAGGGTTTTTGATCGAAAAGATATTGGGGCTTAAGTCTTATTGAAAGACCCTTACATAATCCACTGCCATGGTTTGTGGGAATATTGTTGTATTGTCGGGACTTCCCGGCCAATTCCCACCAACTGCTACATTAAAAATAAAGAAGAAGTTTTGGTGAAACTCTGTCAGCTCCGACCCGCCAATATCCATAATGTGATATTGCACATCGTCTCTTAAAAATCGGATACTGTTCTGGTCCCAAATAATTGAAAAAACATGAAATTCTTCTGCGAACAATTCTCCAGACGGAAGCGAGTTGCTACCTCCATAGTTGGCATGGCTTCCATTCTCTAACCAATGAAGTGTTCCATGAACGGTCCTGTCGTTAAATCCAGAACCCCCAATCATTTCCATAATATCAATTTCACCACAACCTGGCCAGCTTGCTGTTCCAATATTGTCCCCCAACATCCATAATGCGGGCCACAAGCCCTGACTGTATGGCAATGCCGCACGAATATCAATACGTCCGTACTTAAAGGACTTCATGCCTTGGGTTTTAATCCTAGAAGAAGTATAATTGTATCCTCCGTAAGCTTCCTGCTTGGCAGTGATTTTTAAAAACCCATCGGAAACTGTTGTGTTTTCTGACCGGTAATATTCAAGTTCATTGTTTCCCCAGCCCCAAGAACCATTTCCAATTTCTTGAACCCAATCTGAAGAAAGTTCAAAACCGTCAAATTCATCATTCCAGACCAAAGTCCTCCCAGGGTAGCTCATTGGAGTTTCATAACCTGAAGTTGGGATTCCACCAGTAAAGCCCTCATCTGTTATTTCAACGGTTTCAGAGTACTCAATAAAGTCATAATAGCTAGAGTGCGCCCTCGTTACGATTTGATAGACACCAATGGCAGAATACGTGTATGATGCCGTTCCATCCGTTGATTCAACATAACTTGAATCTGTACCATCATAAAATGTAAAGCTATAAAAGTTGGCGTTTTCGGCATTCGCTACAATGTTTACCGTAGACTCGTCAACCTCCACTACGGTCATTAGGTTTTCTGGTAAAACTGCTGAAGGCGTTGGATCCGGATTACAATCTGAGGCCATGAGCAATAGCGAAACCAACATCCAAAAAGAAAAAATTTTAACCATGATCTAAAGGTAGTTATTGTGCTCGTAATTTAAGATACCAATGTAAACCTTCCGATGCAGGCTCATGATCGTATTGAAGACTCATTGTAGAATCAGAGATCTCTAAAATTTTGTAGGTTCTGACTCCCGAATAAAATCCAATAAATGAATTGTTTGAAACAGTCAGTGTGGCTTCTCCGTTTTCTTCAATCACAGACCACTGTTCGTTCAATTGATCAGCGTAAGGTGCTGTAAAATCTCCTAAATTCTGAAACGATCCAGGGAATGCTCCTTCAAAAGAATTATGAATATAAACGTCTCCATTAGTTACCATATCAAATTTAAATGCATCTAAATGAAATGTAAACCTGTCATCATACAAACCACAACCTGGCTTATCATTTGGACCCGCAGACCACCATTCAGGGACGTCGCCCAATGGACTAATTGGATCTGGACCCACACCAAAATGACCTGTTGCATTAGAATCGATATACCACGTTTTAAAACCTGGACCGTTCGCGCCTCCTGTTAAGGCATTATAATATGGATTATCCAGTAAAGTCAAATCTGTTTGGTCAATGACCACCTCTTGCGAACTAGAATTGCTTCCTCCTTTATTAAAGACCGTTAAGGTCACCGTGTAGGTTCCTGCATTCGGATAAATAGCATGAACATTCATTCCTTCCCCTTTTAGTCCATTACCGAAATCCCAAATATTTACCATTCCGGAATTCGAAGCTTCAAAGTCAATTATATTGTCACTAGTATCTGTAGGTGAATACGTAAATACTACATCCGAACCAGATGGAGCATTTCCCAACTGTGGGTTTTCTTTCTTACAAGAGGTAAGAGAGAGAATCCCAATTGATAAAACTGATAGTACTAAATATTTCATTTTGTTTAATGTTATTTCTATTAATATCCTGGGTTTTGAGACCAATTTCCACCGGCTAAATCAATTTCTAATTGTGGGATCGGAAAGAGTTCATGTTTACCAACAACAAATCCATCAATATGTTGTTCCGCTTGACCTGTACGAACAAGGTCAAAGAATCGATGCCCTTCACAAGCCAACTCTAACCTTCGTTCATTATAAATATCTTCAATCGAACTTATTGGAAAGGGTTGAACACCTGCCCGAACTCTTATTTCATTAAAATAGCCTTGAGCTGCACCCCCACTACCGGCTTGAAAATGTGCTTCAGCCGCCATCAATAAAACATCTGCATATCTGATTACTCTGTAGTTCACCGGACTCGTTAAATCATTATCAGGCAATCCAATTTCTCCTTGGCGCTTGATGTATTTATTGTTATAATATCCTGTATGACCTCCTGCGCCGATGGCATAAGAAATCAAGTCTGGGTTGTCCTGTTCAGCAATAAAAGCTTCAATGTCTAAAATGGTCACCCCTCTTCTGCCGTCAAAAGATGAAAAAGCATCGTATAAATCTTGAGTAGGTAGGTTGTAGCTGTTTCCATCACCATATACGGGACCTACATACTGTCGGATTCCTTGAAACCCTGGGCCGGCATTTCCTTCTAGGCAAACCAAACATCCATATCCTCCTCCTTCAGCACCGGTATATTGAACATCAAAAACAGTTTCACTGTTGTTTTCACTGGCAACAGAAAACAATTGGGAATAATCGTTGATCAAGGCATACACACCGCTATTTATTACCTCATCGAAAGTGGTCGCGGCTTCTGAAAATTTATTTTGATAGAGATAAACCTTACCCAATAAAGACTGTGCCGCTCCTTTACTAGCCCGTCCTTTAACCAAAGAGATGAGATCTAACTGAGGAATCGCACTGGTCAAATCGGATTCGATTTGAGCATATACATCTGCCTTTGGAGCTCTTTCGATCTGAGTCACTTCTTCTGCCCCGATTCTTTGATCAATAACTAAAGGAACATCTCCAAAAAACTTAACTAACTCAAAATAATAAAATGCCCTTAAAAATTTGGCTTCAGCTATGATTTTGTCTTTCCCTGTAAAATCTATATTGTCCTTATTTTCCATTATGAAATTACAACGGGTAATTCCGGAGTACATCCATCGCATTACGCTACGTAATTCATTATTAACACCTCCATGGGTCATGTCATCTAGCTGATGAAGACCTTGGCTATCATTAACACTTTCGCCTCCCGCAATGGTATTATCTGAAGCAATTTCGCTAATCCAAACATTCATAAATGTACTTTGAAGCAAATCATACGCACCAGTAAGCGCCATTTCGTAATCAGCAGGTGTTTGAAAATAATTTTCAGCATCCTGAGTAAAAGGAGGCGTTACATTTAAAAACTTTTCGCACCCTGTAAACATAGTGCATGCGAAGACTGAAAGAACTAAAAAAGAATTTTTAACTGTTTTTTTCATTTCTTAAAATTTAATATTTACACCACCCATAATTGATTTGGCCTGAGGGTAAAAACCGTAATCTACACCGCTTGAAAGCGTCCCTCCCCCAATTTCTGGGTCATAACCGTAATAGCGATTTAGGGTCAATAAGTTATTTCCTGCTAAATAAACCCTGAAGGATTCGATTTTTAATTTTCGCGTCCATTTTTTAGGGAAGGTATAGCCAATTTGAACGTTTTTCAATCGAACAAACGATCCGTCTTCAACAAAATAATCCGAGAACGAATTGTTTCTTGTTGCTCCTGTTGTCACTCGAGGGTGCTCATTTGAGGTTCCCGGTCCAACCCACCTATCAATGACATAGTCCAGCTGATTGGCATATGGCTGCTGTCTTTCATAGTTTCTAATAATTTCCTGACCAATGGCCGAGTAGATGTTTGCAGAAAAATCAATTCCTTTGAATCTCAAATTCATATTAAAACCCATCACAAAATCTGGAATTGGTGAACCAATAAATGTTTTGTCATCATCATCACCGAAGCTAATGACTCCATCACCATTCTGATCAACAAAAATCAAATCTCCTGGCTGTGCTCCATCTTGTACGACTTCATGATTGTCAATTTCTTCTTGGGTTTGAAAAATCCCAGCCGTCTGATAGCCATGAAAGTACCCGATTGCATATCCTTGTTCAAAACGCGTTGCATTATCTCCACCAACACTAAATTGAGCACCTGGCAGATAATCGACTCCCTCAGGGACACCCGTTACCTTATTGGTAATGGCTGAGAAGTTAAAATTAACATTCGCCATTAAGGCACTTGTAAAGCTTGTATGGTATCCGAGCTCTATTTCCAATCCTTTATTCGATACATCACCCGCATTGATAATTGGTGAAGCTCCCCCAGGCCCATAAGAACCTAGAACTGCAGATACATCGGGTTGAAATAGAAGATCATTCGTGTTTTTAATAAAGTAATTGGTTGTGAAGTCGACATGATTCCAAAAAGTCATATCCAATCCAGCATTAAACTGTCGGGTGGTTTCCCATTTTAAATCGGGATTAGCAGCCCTTCCAAGCGCCGTTCCTATGGTAATCAAATCATCAAAAACATAAACCCCTTCTCCATTTAATAAAGCTCTGTATGCGAAATTAGCTATTTGATCATTTCCAGAAATCCCGTAGCTTAATCTTAACTTCATAAAGTCGATGAATTCCACATCAAAAAAGGTCTCTTCTGAAAGTAACCAAGCCCCCGAAATGGTCGGAAAAAATCCATATCGATTGTTTGGTCCAAATTTACTCGACCCATCTCGTCTGATAATTCCGGATAAAATGTATTTGGAATCATATATATATTCAGCTCTCAAAAACGCCGATAGTAATCTTTCTTTAAATTCCCATGAACCCACATTGTTTAAATAACCTCCAGCAGCGGTATTCGCAGAGATATCCGCGTATTCCCATGAATTATTCGGAATGTTAAATGCTGTCCCATTGAGGTTTTCACCTTTTCTTTGAAAAACAGACATTCCAAGCGTTGCCTTTACTTTGTGAATTTCTGAGAACGTTCTGTCATAATTAAAGTAGCTTTCAAAGGTCAAATCTGTAAATGTTGATCTCGACTCATAAACGCTTGATCCTCTCTCAATAAATACACTGTCACCTATTTCTACGAGGGGAGATTCTAGCTCAGCATTTAATGCTGTATTTGCGTATTTACCGGGGCCGTACCAAGCCAACGGAGAGAATGATTTACTTTCTACAGCTGCATAATTGTAATTGAATCGATTTGTAA
>DAIPZI010000059.1:6488-8011 GCA_036782275.1 Crocinitomicaceae bacterium | reverse complement strand
ATCCTATTTTGTGTTCTGTTTCTCAGTTTCGCATCCTTTTCACAAAATTTAATTGGTGATTTGACGGGATCATACAAAGTGGACCTACAAGCCACGATGCCATTTTTTGATAAAATCGCCCTCACTGAATCTGGAGAGCTTCCTGAGGAAGTAAGAGATCGAATCGAAAAGATTTCATTAATTATATATAATGATTCATTGTCCTTGTACATGAATGAATATACTCAAACACTTCCATTCACAGCTCAAACATCTTCCCAAGAAAAAGGACATTGCGACCTTCATTTGGACATGACTGAAATGACGGTTCCAGAAGAAGCTCAGGACATGTTTCTCACCGTATATCTAAAACAAAAAAACAGGCTGCAGATCGTGAGTTCACTGGGCCCAAAAGAGCTGAACAATTACATTTGGGTTAAGGACAATTAAAGGACTGATTTTTAATGAGTTTGCAAACTACAGTATACATCGCCTGATTTTTGTGTATTTTAGTATTCTAATCAAAACTAGAGAATATGAAAGTGATTTTATCATTCCTTCTGTTTGTCTTCTCAATCAGTACTGGATTTTCTCAAAGCTGTATTCAAGAATACATAGGAGAATACAAAGTTGATACAGAAAAAACCATTGACGCCCTTGTAAAGGCGAATCCAGATAAAACCAAAGAAGACTTGTCTAAAGAGATTTCGGGATTTTTGCAGAAGGTATCAATGGAAATAAAATCCGATGGACTTAAAATAACAATGATGGGACGAACCAATGAAATAACCGTGACTCCTGTTGCATCAAAAAAAGACGGGGGGGCTTGTGATTTGAAACTCGACGTACCACTCGAACAGCTTCCAGATGGAGTGGATCCTCCTTTTTTAACCATTTATCACAATGAAAACAACAGACTCATGATTAAATCGTCTGTTGGAACTAATAATGATATGGACAACTATATTTGGACTAAAATTGAATAATTGTATGTTAAAGGCATTTACTAGTGGTTTCTTCATTTGTGTTTTTTTACACTCGTGCACGACTGTTTATTTTGATAGGCCCCAGCCGAGAGATGGCAAAATTTTAAATGAGTTTCCCGATGAGATTTTAAATGTTTGGTCCATTAATGAAAACCTAGGGCGTTTGGAAATAGAGTTTAAATTAAATGCGCTAGTCATTACGGAATATGAAAAAGATTCAATAACAAATGACATGGTTGTTGGTAAAAGAAGTGAAATAGCTCTTGGCGACTCTATCATTCTTAAAAATTGCAAATCATTCTATGCCCTAAGCTTAAAAGAAAAAGAAAACCAATATCAAATTGCTTGTTTGGTTCTTAATGGAGAGGACGAGGTCGATATTTACGCTCCTCAAAATTTACCTTTTTGGAAAAACTCTAGAAAATTAAAGCTTGATAGCGTTGAAGTATCCGATGGTTCAGCATTGATGGGCCCCGGTGAATCACGCATACAAAAGAATTTTGACCTTAAAGAAGGAGAGGAAATCAACACAGTTTATTACTCAGGAAGTCTAAAAAG
>DAIPZI010000059.1:0-6388 GCA_036782275.1 Crocinitomicaceae bacterium | reverse complement strand
GCTAAATTACTCACCTTTATCCCATGGGAAACCAAATCAATGCGCATGGCCCTTGATAAGGCATCTACCGCATGCTTTGTTGCACAATATACATTTCCGCCTGGATACACCTCTTTTCCAGCAATACTTGCAATATTAATGATGTGTCCTTTTTTGTTTCTTTTAAAAGATGGTACAAGGGCTTTAGTCACATACAATAAGCCTTTGATATTGGTGTCAATCATACGTTCCCAATCCTCCGTGATTCCCTCATCAATCGGTCCCTTCCCCACGGCCAATCCCGCATTATTCACCAATAAATCAATATTATCTAGTACCGAATCGTCAAGCATTGAAATTGCTTTGTTTACACTTTGTTCATCTCTGACATCACAGGTTAAAATAATTACTTCAACCTGATTCGAAAGCTCTTCTTTTAATGCTAAAAGTCTTTCTTTTCTTCTTGCCAAAAGTATAAGGGACCAGCCCCTTTTTGCAAATAAGCGTGCGGTTGCCTCTCCAAACCCAGAACTTGCTCCGGTTATAAAAATGTATTGATCCATCGTGATAATTTGTTTTGTATTAAAGCCTTCGGTAATTTATTGTGGTCCATAAACATAAAAACAGCCATGAACAAAAATGGAATTGCTGGTATTTTATAGCGAACTATAGCACCAGTAATAGGTGTTGTCAGTCCGATGACAACAAATAATATAATACAGAAAGACAAACAAAAAGCAACAAAGTCCCAGTCATTTGAACCTATTGCTTTACAGTATAAAAGTGCCACAACAAGGAGTACAATGACTGTAATGTTTTCGATAAAAGCAGGTACAAATAAAATGTTGTTGACTTCACTTGGCCAGGGCTTGGTTAAAACGTTAAAAAGCCCCTCCGGACTGGCTTTAACTACTGACCATAAATCATAGGTTAATGCCTCCAAATAAAACCCGCTATTCACATCATAAAAATTCGAAAGATTAATAAATTGCTTCTGTTTATCAACGATCAAATTCACAAAATCAAGCCGCGGATTTAATTTTCCTATTATTGTGCCTAAAGCCAAAAACAAGATGTACATACCAAGATATACCCACCAATTTCGTTTCCATTTTTTAACGATAAACCAAATGACTATGGCCGGAATTAATGCGACAAAAACATAAAGCTTCATAACAATCAATATGCATGACGTAAGCAGTATCATGACGTAATTACGGTTCCTTTTATTGGGTCCAAACAATTGGTAAAAATGATAGATAAAAAAACCCATTGCACCCAAAAGAACAGCCTCTTTGAGAATACCAGAGCTCCAAAAAACAACAGACGGAACAAGAAATACTGCAGTGTAGCTCAAAATTTTAGATTTGGACACCTCATAGAATACCTTGGCAAGAGCAAATGATCCCGCGAAAGCAACGAAGCTCAAAATCATACTGTGAACGTGATAATTACCAAAAGAAAACAAGCGTAAGAAAGCATTTATTCGAATAACGAATCGATTGTCATTAAATAACCCGTTGTCATAAGACCTCACCCAATTCGACATATTATTGAAATAATGGGAATTGAAGTATTCTGAATTACAATCTACACCAAATAGCATTTTGAAATAGTCCAGTGGGTTTGACCAAAAGGCATCATACATGTATTTACTATCGTCAAAGTACTTAAACGTATCAGCATCCTGTCGCACCGGATAGTACAAAGAATAAATCAAAAAAAGCAGGAACCCCATAGCAACCCGAATCACGAAAGCCAATTGAAGACTTTGGGAAGAAAAAGGGCCGCTTTTAAAAAAATTAAGTTTAGAAATCGACCAGAACAATCCAATGAACCATACTACCGGAAGGATAAATTCCATTATTGACATAGAGGTAAAAGTAAGGCTTTTGGCGTCAGAATTTCCTTGATTTGACAAAATTTTCCCTCTAATTGCGACAATGTGTCATATTTTTTGGATTGGCACTACTCTTGACATAAAATGAAAAAAAATAATTTATGAAAACTGGAAATATAAATGTACAAACGGAAAACATCTTTCCGATTATCAAAAAGTTTCTATACTCAGATCACGAAATATTTCTTCGTGAGCTAGTTTCGAATGCAGTTGATGCCTCACAAAAGCTAAAGTTTTTTTCATCAAACGGTGAATTCAAAGGAGAAATTGGAGACCTACAGGTTGAAGTAATTCTTGATAAAAAGAAAAAAACAATAACCATTAAAGACAATGGTATTGGTATGACCGCAGACGAAATTGATAAATACATCAATCAAATTGCATTTTCAGGTGCAGAAGAATTTGTCAAAAAATACGAAGGAAAAGAGGGTGCTGAGCAAATCATTGGCCATTTCGGATTAGGGTTTTATTCTGCATTTATGGTTGCTGATAAAGTTCAAATCAAAACCTTGTCGCATTCGAAAGGTGCAAAAGCAGTTCAATGGGAATCCAATGGGGACCCTGAATATACCCTAACAGACATCGATAAATCAGATCGGGGTACAGAAATCGTTCTTCACATCACAAAAGAATCGAAAGAATTTTTAGAAAAAGAGCGTATTGAGGGCATCTTGAATAAATATTGTAAGTTTTTACCTGTATCAATATTATTTGGGACGAAAACAGAATACATTGATTCTCCTGAAGGAGAAAAAGATGAGGATGGAAAGGTGAAAAGAGTTTCTATTGATGTTCCAAATTACATTAACAATACAGCTCCAGCTTGGACCAAAAAACCAAAAGATTTAAAAGACGAGGATTACAATTCATTCTACAAAGAATTGTATCCAATGACCTTTGACCAACCATTATTTCACATTCATTTGAATGTTGATTTTCCTTTTAATTTAACAGGTATTTTATACTTCCCAAAGATTAAGGAGAATGTAGAAATACAGAAAAACAAAATCAATTTATACTCTAACCAAGTATTTATTACTGACAATGTAGAAGAGATTGTACCAGAATTCTTAACGCTTCTTCATGGAGTTATTGACTCTCCGGATATCCCATTGAATGTCTCTCGTTCTTACCTGCAAAGTGATGGAAATGTCAAGAAAATATCTTCACACATTACTAAAAAAGTAGCGGATAAATTGGCGGGGATGTTCAAAAAGGATCGAAAAGATTTCGAATCAAAATGGAACGATCTTCAAATTTTTGTTCAGTACGGAATGCTTTCAGATGAGAAATTTGCAGGAAAAGCAAAAGATTTTTCATTGCTTAAAAATACAGAAGGTGATTTCTTTACAATGGAAGAATACAAAGAGAAAATCAAGACACTTCAAACAGACAAAGACGAAAAAATCGTTTGCTTGTATACGAGTAATGAAGAGGAGCAATATTCGTTTGTCAAAAAAGCGAAAGATAGAGGATATGATGTTCTTCACCTTGCCGGCCCTTTAATGTCTCATTGGCTTCAAAAATTAGAGTCCACATTTGAAAATGTAACATTTACAAGAGTAGATTCAGATTCATTGGATAAGCTTATTAAAAAATCAGAGGACATTCCTTCAAAGCTTTCTAAGGAAGACGAAGAGAAACTCAAGCCAGTTTTCGAAGATACCTTGAACAAAGAAAAATTCATGGTTCAATTTGAATCTATGTCTGAAGATGAAGCTCCCATTATTGTAACTCAACCAGAGTTTATGAGAAGAATGATGGAGCAACAACGCATGGGTGGTGGCGGAATGTACGGTGCCTTTCCTGAAATGCATCATGTTGTTGTGAATGCCAATCACCCCAAGGTTGGTGCCTTACTTGAAAAGGATGGTGATGACCAAAAAGTGATGGTAAAACAGCTTACAGACCTAGCTCTATTGGGTCAAGGATTACTAAAAGGTGAAGCATTAAACAGCTTTATTGAACGAAATATGGAGCAAATCGCTTAAATTTGTGACAGGGGCTTCGGCCCCTGTTTAATTTAAAAAGATCCGAAGTGTATAAGTGGGTTATTGCGTTTTTTGTTTACATGGCTACCAAAAGAATTGGATTCGCCATTTTGGCTTTTCTTGTGGCTTCATTATTTGAAGGTAACGCAAATCGAGGCCGAAAAAGAAGTGGACAAGACCCCTTTGAGTTTTACAGACAGCGTTCTTCAATGTCAGACGTGGCAACCATGCTCATGGCCCTTTCTGCAGCGGTAATGAAAGCTGACGGCAAAGTATTGAAAGCTGAGCTAGATTATGTAAAAAACTTTTTCTCACAACAATTTGGAAATCAATTCACAACGCAGCATCTAAAAGTCTTAAAACAATTTTTAGACGCCAAAGACATCCCCTTAGACAAAATATGTAACGATATACGGACTAGAATGCCTGCGGAAGTTCGTGTTCAGCTCGTGCATTACATGTTTGGAATTGCCAAAGCAGATGGCGACGTAGCCGAAAGTGAGATGAATGTTATTAAAAACATTGCTCAAAAGCTCGGGGTTTCTCAAACTGATTTTGAAAGTTTAAAGAATATGTTTTATCGGGATGTTAATTCCGATTACAAAATATTAGGTGTAGATGCTTCAGCGACTGATGATCAAGTTAAAAAAGCATACAGAAAAATGGCTATCGCACATCATCCAGATAAGGTAGCATCTATGGGTGAAGAGTACCAAAAAGGAGCCCAAGAAAAATTCATGAAAATCCAAGAAGCATACGAAAATATCAAAAAGAAACGAGGATTCAAGTAACTTTAGGGTATGAAGCGTCATCGACTTTTATCGTTTTTCTTTGTCTTAACAACCGGCTTAAGTTTTTCTCAAACCCCTCAAATCGATGTTTCTCATTACAAAATTGAAATTCATCTCTCTGACGAATCTGATCAAATAAAGGTTGAAGAAGAAATCAAATTCATTCATCTCGATTCTAAAAAACCAATTGTTTTCAATTTGGCATCGCAAGAAGGGTCTGGAAAAGGAATGCATATTGATGACTTAAAATTAAATGGCAAAATGCCTATTTATAGACACATAAACGACAGTGTCTATATTGATGTCGATACGTATAAAGCCAAAAGCCAAAACCTAAAACTGACCTTTTCAGGGATACCAAAAGACGGACTGGTTATTGGAAAAAACAAATACAAGTCACGAACCTTTTTCGGAGACAACTGGCCCACTAGAGCACAGAATTGGTTTGCGTGTAATGACCACCTATCTGATAAGTCAACCGTGGAATACTTGATTCATGCTCCCAAACATTATGAGGTTGTTGCAAACGGAAAACTCCTCTCCGTGAAAAAGAATAGGAATAGTAGAACCCACCATTACAAATCAAATGTCGTGCTTCCAACGAAGGTTATGGTTATTGGCGTTGCCGACCTATTATTTGAAGAGATGGAGGTGGTTGAAGGTATTCCGATTAGAAGCTGCGTTTATCCTAAAAATCATAAAGATGCCTTTTTTGATCTTTCTCTAGCGCCTTCGATATTAAAATTTTTCATCAACTACATTGCACCCTACGAATTCGATAAGCTCGATAATGTTCAATCCACAACACGTTTTGGAGGCATGGAAAATGCAGGGTGTATATTTTACGATGAAGATGCCCTTTCTGGAGATCAAGATTCCGAGAATTTAATCGCACACGAAATCGTACATCAATGGTTCGGCAATTCTGCCACTGAAAAAGATTGGTGTCATCTTTGGTTAAGTGAAGGTTTTGCGACCTATCTCACCAATATATACATTGAACAGACTAAGGGTATGCAGGCTTTTCATGAACAGCTTAAAGAAGACCGGAACAGAATCATTGCATTTGACAAACGATACAAGGCTCCTGTCGTTGATTCAGCCTATAAGCAGAAAATGGATTTATTAAATCCAAACAGCTACCAAAAAGGGGGATGGGTACTGCATATGCTCCGAAATGAAATTGGAGATGAAGTGTTTCATCAAAGTATTCAAAGCTATTACAATAAATATCGACTTTCGAATGCCGATACGAGGGATTTTCAGGAAGTCGTTGAACAGGTTTCAGGAACTGATCTACAATGGTTTTTTGATCAATGGCTCTACAAAAACGGGCATCCCAGATTAAATATTGAAGTTGAAATTCATGAAAAGGTATTGGCATTGAGTATTAGCCAGCTTGATGATCTTTTTAAAATCACCCTACCCATCAAAGTGCATTATAAAGATGGGACAAGTAAAGTAGAATTATTATACATCAACAATCACCAAACTAGATTTAAAATGAGGTATAATGACTTTATAAAGAGCATTGAAATTGACCCTGATGTTCAGCTTCTTTATGAAGCAGTAAGATAACTTTTGTAGCCCTCAAAAGCAGTAAGACCATTCAATTTTCTAACTTTGTCCTCAGAAGCCGAAATATGTCAGATAATCGTTACCAATCAAGAGGAGTTTCCGCAGGAAAAGAAGACGTTCACAACGCCATAAAAAAAGTAGACAAGGGA
>DAIPZI010000058.1:1391-8308 GCA_036782275.1 Crocinitomicaceae bacterium | reverse complement strand
AAAAAGCGCATAACCTACTTTCTGCAGTAATAGACAATAACATTCATTCGAAAACTAATACACTTGGAATCGATGCTCGAACAGTGACATGGAAGAGGGTTATGGACATGAATGATCGATCCCTTCGAAATATAGTTGTTGGTCTTGGAGGACCTACATCGGGAGTTCCTCGTGAAACAGGGTTCGATATTACAGCAGCTTCAGAAATTATGGCCATTCTGTGCTTATCAGATGACTTGGCTGATCTCAAGCATCGATTAGGGAATATATTTATTGGTTATACTTTTAAAAAAGAACCTGTTTTTTGTAAAGACCTCAAAGCTGAAGGGGCAATGGCTGCATTACTAAAAGAAGCCATTAAACCCAATCTTGTTCAAACCATTGAAGGGAATCCCGCAATTATTCACGGAGGTCCTTTTGCCAATATTGCTCAAGGAACAAACTCAGTAATTGCCACAAGAATGGGAATGACGTTTTCAGATTATACCGTCACTGAAGCTGGATTCGGTTCTGATTTAGGAGCAGAAAAGTTTTTAGATATTAAATGTCAAAGTGCAGGTCTATCTCCGAAAGCAGTTGTAATTACAACAACCATACGAGCATTAAAGTATCACGGTGGCGCAGACCTTAAGTCTCTTACTGACGAAAATGTAAGTGCCTTAAAAAAAGGTATACCCAACTTAGAAAAACACATTGAAAATATTCAACAGTTTAATTTGGTTCCAATCATTTCCATCAATCGATTTGTTTCAGATACTGATTCTGAAATTGAGGAAATTCTACGATTTGCAAAAGAAAAAAACATAAGGGTTTCAGTTGCTGAAGTCTGGGCTAAGGGAGGTGAAGGAGCTCTTGATCTTGCTAAACAAGTAGTCGAAGTCGTTGAATCAGGAGAGTCAAACTTCAAACCGCTTTACGATTGGGACATGTCAGTTCGGGATAAAATTAAAACCATTGCCACCAAGGTTTATGGTGCAGTTCAAGTAGATTATTCTGTAAAAGCTAAGAAAAACCTTAAAACAATAGCTGATTTAGGAATGGAAAACTTACCCATTTGCATGGCCAAAACACAAAAATCTTTGTCTGACGACCCAAAAGTAATTGGTCGTCCTGAAGGCTTTACTATAACCATTAGAGAAATTGAAATTGCGGCGGGTGCCGGATTTTTAATTCCAATCACTGGTGACATGATGCGAATGCCTGGATTACCTGCTCATCCTGCTTCAGAAAATATTAGCATAGACAATAAGGGGATAATTTCAGGATTGTTTTAAGCCGTAATCATCAATAAAGAGCATGGCAACAAGGAAATATGAAGGAAAACTATTTAAAGGAAGTGAAGGTGAAAAAACCTTAGACTCACTTACTATTGAGGAGGCATTACAAATCAATATTAATGATAAACCTTTCACTGTTTCTATGAGAACGCCAGGGGAAGATCACAGTCTTGTGAGGGGGCTACTTCACTCCGAAGATATTATTTCCAAATCTGCTTTCAATCCTGATATAAATCTTGAAAAAGAAAATAAAGAGGGTATTGTAACCATTGCAAATGTCACGATTCCCATTAAAATGCTAGGAAAGGGATACTCAAATAGTAGAAGCTTACTTTCTGTCTCTTCTTGTGGAATTTGTGGCAAGACAGAACTTGAAGATCTGACATTTGATAACAAGAAAATACTTGAGAAGGATAAAATAGATGTTTCCTTGTTTAATCAACACTTTGATGAAATGAGAAGGAATCAACTTGACTTCAATCAATCCGGTGGTACACACGCGGCGGCTGCATTTACATCGTCTGGGAAGCTTTTATGTGCCATGGAAGATATTGGAAGACACAATGCCGTTGATAAGGTTATTGGAAATTTGATTAATTTAAAGATATTGAATAAAGCAAAGATTATTACCGTTAGCGGAAGAATTTCATATGAAATAGTAATCAAATGTTTTAAAGGAGGCATTCCTTTTTTAGCGGCTGTTTCAGCTCCGTCATCTTTGGCTGTTGACTATGCTAAAGAACTTGGAATAACCTTATTTGGATTCAGCCGCGGTGAACGAACCACTTGTTATTCGAATCCACAACGCACGAAATAAAATTATTTGAACCAATTGTAAATAATTCGATAATAAATAAATTTAAAACTTGAAAGATTCATTTAAAAAATCTGGTCAACCTCCAAAGGAATTTAATGAAATATCATTATCCAATCCGAAGGAATATGCAGCAGGTGTTCCGGCAATAATATCCTCATTGAAATTTATTAAAGACGAGGTCGGTGTTGGAAAAGGTATTAAGCTTCTAAAAAACTTGAATCAAAAAGGTGGCTTTGATTGTCCCGGTTGCGCATGGCCAGATCCCGATGACAAAAGAGCCTTGCTTTCTGAATATTGTGAAAATGGAGCAAAAGCCATTTCAGAAGAATATGCCAAAGCCAAAGCAGGACCAGACTTTTTTTCAGAACATACGATTTCAGAATTATTGGGCTGGTCCGATTTTAAATTGGGAAAATCAGGAAGGTTAACCCATCCTATGATTCTTAATTCAGGAACAGATAAATATGAAGAAATTAGTTGGGATGATGCTTTTTTACTGATTGCTGATGAATTAAAGGCTTTAAAAACTGCTGATGATGCTGTTTTTTATACTTCAGGACGCACGAGTAATGAGGCTGCTTTTTTATACCAATTAATGGTAAGAAAGTTTGGAACAAATAATTTACCCGACTGCTCAAACATGTGTCATGAGAGCAGTGGCACAGCTCTATCAGAAACCTTAGGGATTGGAAAAGGTTCTGTAACCTTGGATGATTTCAACCATGCCGAGCTTGTTATGGTAATTGGACAAAATCCGGGAACGAATCACCCCAGAATGCTTTCGGCTCTTCGAAACACGAAAAAGAATGGCGGAAAAATAATAAGTATTAATCCCCTTCCCGAAGCAGGATTAATTGCATTCAAAGACCCGCAAAAACCTCTTGAATGGATAGGTAAAGGAACCAGCCTTACAGATTTATATTTACCCGTACGCATTAATGGAGATCTTGCCCTAATAAAAGCCATTTTATTTTTAATTAATGAAAAAGAACAAAATGTTCCAGGCTCTCAATTTGATTGGGATTTTATTAAAAATCAAACGAATGGAGTTGAGCTTTTTTTAGAGGACTTGAAAAAGCAAAACTTCAGCTTCCTCGTAAAAGAAAGTGGTGTAGATGAAAGTTTGATAAGAGAGGCCGCAGATTTGATTTCTGCAAATACAAAAATTATTATTTGTTGGGCAATGGGATTAACTCAACATAAAAATGCAGTATCCAATATTCAAGAACTCGTTAATCTATTGCTTTTAAAAGGAAGTATTGCAAAAAAAGGGGCAGGAACATGCCCGGTGAGAGGTCATTCAAATGTACAAGGGGACAGAACAATGGGTATTTGGGAAAAACCCCCTGAATTTTTAACTAAAAATCTAAAGAAAACTTTTGATTTTGATCCTCCAACACGTCATGGTTACGACGTTGTTCAGGCCATTAAAGCGATGCATGAGAATAAAGCAAAAGTTTTTATTGGAATGGGAGGTAATTTTATTTCAGCAACACCAGATACAGAATATACCGCAGAGGCACTAAAAAAATGTAAGCTTACCGTTCACGTTTCTACCAAACCCAATAGAAGTCATTTAATTCATGGGGAAAAGGCATTAATCTTACCTGTTTTAGGAAGATCCGAAGAGGATGTTCAAAAATCCGGACATCAATTTGTTACTGTTGAAAACAGTATGGGGATTGTACATTCCTCAAAAGGAAATATGCCCCCTTCATCAGAGCACATTATTAGTGAGCCCGAATTGATTTGTAGGCTCGCAAACGTTTTGTTTAAAAATGATACTATTGATTGGCTTGGGTTTAAAGATGATTATTCCTTGATTAGAGATAAAATTGAAGCAGTTATACCCGGTTTCACTGATTACAATAAAAAAGTTGAAAATCCAGCAGGATTTTATTTACCGAATAATGCAAGAAGTGGTGACTTCACTAAAACAGCAACTGGAAAAGCCAATTTCACAACGCATACTGTAATACCATTAGAGTTATCCGAAAAGGAATTGATTATGATGACCGTCAGGACACACGACCAATACAATACAACCATTTATGGTCTTAATGATCGCTATCGAGGGGTGTATAATGAGCGTCGTGTTATTTTCATGAATGAAGAAGACATGAGAGATTATGGTCTTGAAAACCTAAATGTTGTAGATATAAAAAGTCATTTTAATGGGGAAGAGAGAATCGCTGAAAAATTCAAAGTTGTAAAATACGCCATTCCTCGAAAATGTTGTGCTACCTATTTTCCAGAAACGAATGTTTTGGTTCCAATAGGAAGTGTCGCTGAAAAAAGCAACACGCCTACTTCAAAATTCGTCAAAGTCACTCTAACAAAACATCCTGTTAAATAAGGACTGACCTACCCTCCTATGGCAATCATACTTCGGTTTTGGTTGTGTGATTCTGGCTCTTGAAATGATTCTATCGTTTCCATACCATTCCGGATTTTCTTTTTACCCTGAATGAGCTTATATATCATTGGCTCAATTTCTTTACCATTTCGCAATGGTGTCAATAAATCTTCTTCTCCATCTGAAAACAAACAATTTTTCAATCTGCCGTTGGCTGTTAATCGTATTCTATTGCAGCTGTCGCAAAATGGATTGGTAACAGAACTGATCACGGAGAAGCTTCCTTGGTATCCCATTACCTTGTAGTTTTTTGACGTATCATTAGGTGCGTCCTGTAGCCGTTGAATAAGCTCTTTGGAATATTTAGCATGTACCCTATCTATAACTTGGGCATATGACACAAGCTTACTCATATCCCATTTATTTCCATTAAATGGCATAAATTCAATAAAACGAATAGTGATGGGGTGTTTCTTAGTGAGCTCAATAAAATCTATGATTTCATCTTCGTTAAAGTCTTTTATAAGGACCGAATTAATTTTCACCTGAAACCCCTCTCTAATTAATAAGAGAATGTTTTGATATACTCTTTCGAACTCATTTCGACGTGTGATCTGACTGAACTTTTCTCGATTTAAAGTATCGAGACTAACATTTATGCTTTTGATGCCAGAATCTTTTAAAGCATCTATATATTTATGTACAAGTACTGCATTTGTAGTGATTGAAAGCTCAACACCAAGACTTGATAATTTTTTCAAAATCACGTGAATGTCTTTTCGAATAAGGGGCTCTCCTCCCGTAAGTCTTATCTTTGTTACTCCATGCTTAACAAAGGTTTTGGCTATGGTATAGATTTCTTCATAGCTCATTAAATGATTTCTAGGGCTCAATGGAATGCCTTCTTCAGGCATACAATACGTGCATTTCAAATTACAACGTTCAATAAGGGAAATGCGTAAGTAGGTATGCTTTCTTTTGAAGGAATCTGTTAATATATTCGATGTCTCTATCATTAATCGTGTCTTGACCCTTTTAAAATTCCAAATACATGCAATACCGCAGGGAAAACGGCATCCATAGATTCCTTTGCTCCATTTGTAGAACCCGGAATAGCCATCACAAGAGAATTTTGGATCGTTCCTACAACACTTCTGGACAACATGGAGTATGGGGTTCGCTGTTGACCATAAGCTCGAATGGCTTCCTCTATTCCAGGAATTTTACGTTCAATCATATCCTCCAATGACTCCGGAGTTACATCTCGGCCTGATAGGCCAGTTCCTCCTGTGAAAATAATCAAGTCGATTCCTTCTTTTACATAATCATTCACCTTTTGTTGTATGTTTTTCTTTTCATCAGGAATGATGCAATAGTCATGAATACCAACCTGGCAAGATTCTAACTTTTTAATGATCGCTTTTCCTGCTCTATCTTCTTTTTGCCCCATTGAAATGGTATCCGAACAAACGATAACAGCGGCCTGTAAATCTTTAAAAAACCGATCCGAGTAGTCAGATTTACCCCCTTTTTTTTCGATTAGCTTTATTCGTTCAATTTCTATGCCTTTGTCAATTGGTTTAAGCATATCATACATATTTAATGCTACAACACTTGCGCCATGCATGGCTTCTACCTCCACCCCCGTTTTATAAATGGTTTTTATCGTACACTTCACTCGTATTTCCAATCCATCAATCTCGAATTCTATTCCGGCATACTCGATTGGTAAAGGATGACAGTCGGGCAATAGATCTGGTGTTTTCTTTATGCCCAAAAGACCTGCAGCCTTGCTCATGGCAAAAACATTTCCTTTAGGCACCTTATCTTGCTCTATCGCCTCAATAGTTTCTTCTTTTGATACTTTTACAATAGCTTGTGCAACCGCTACCCGAAGTGTATTAATTTTGTGTGTAATATCGATCATTATCCTGTTATTTTAGCTATTCACCTTCCATTGATGCGTATTGTCATTAAAAAGCTCTTTCCCAAATATCGGTGCCTCCTTTTTAATTCTTTCTACTACGTATTCTAGTGCCAAAAACACTTCTTTTCGTCTTGGAGAAGAAACAAAAACAAACAAGCATATTTCCCCAATATTTACTTCCCCAATACTATGGTATATGTGCATACAGCTCAAATTGAATTTCTCAAAAGTGGCTTCCCTAATTTCATGAAATTTTTCATTGGCCATGTCTTCGTATGCCGTATATTCAATACCAGAAACCAGCTTGCCTTCTATTTCATCCGCACGAACCTGACCTAAAAATATATTATGAGCACCTATATCCGTTTTTGATTGATGCTTCCCAATAGATTGACCGATAAATTCGGAGGATATTGCTCCTTGTTTAAATACATTTTTAATTTTCGTTTTTTTCATACTGCATTGTGTTTTAATTGGGCCAAAAGAGCAGGAGCTCCGCCTTTTAAGTTGTGACAATTATTAAAGTTATTTTGAATTAAA
>DAIPZI010000058.1:0-1291 GCA_036782275.1 Crocinitomicaceae bacterium | reverse complement strand
TTCTTGAGTGGCCGATTTTTTATTTCATTGATCAACAACTCATTTTTCGCAATCTTTATATGATGAACATTACTTGTTTTGGCATCATAACAATATAGCTTTCCAGACAATACACCCTTGATTCCTAAAATAATTTTCAATACTTCATTTGCTTGCATGCTCCCTATAATTGCAGGAAGCACACCCAACACACCGACCTGAGAACAATTTATGGCTTCTGTGTTTTTTGGAGGTTCAGGAAACAAACATCTGTACGATGGGCCATCCTTATAATTAAAAACCGATAGCTGACCTTCAAATTTATAAATCGCTCCATAGACCACAGGTCGTTTGGTCAGAATCGCCGCATCATTGATCAAATACCTTGTTTCAAAATTGTCAGTACCATCAACAATAATATTGTATTTTTCAAACAACGAAATGGCATTTGAAATGCTTAACTTCTCACTATACGCATGAATAACAATGCTTGGATTTAAATCCTCTAAACGTTTTTTTGCCGCCTTGGCTTTATTAAGTCCGAGAGAAGATGTTCCATATAAGACTTGGCGTTGTAGATTGGACTCTTCAACAAGATCGTCATCGATAATTCCTAATTCACCAACTCCTGCAGCAGTAAGGTATTGCAAGACAGGACAGCCAAGTCCTCCCGCACCAACAACCAAAACCCGAGCATTAGATATCTTTTCTTGACCTTTTTGCCCGACCTCATTAAGTACTATATGTCTGCTGTATCTTTCCATAGTTAACCTCCAGAAAATGGTGGTAAAAGAGCAATTTCTGTTCCGTCAACAGAAACTTCTCGGTTTACAATTAATTTATTTTGTGCCACCTGAAATTCTTCCGATTTAAGATTAGGGTGACGTTCAAGAATCAGCTTCATTACATCCGAGACCTTTCCTGATTCAAAATCAATTTGTTCTTCTTGACAAGCTGTTTTCTCAGCCAATACGCCAAAATACTTGATATTAATATTCATTCTCTATGCTTTTTAAATCTGACTTGTTATTGATGTTTCTTAGTGCATTGTAGTGTGATCGGGAAATCGGAAGGTTCTTGACATTTAATCCCATTAATGCCTTGCTCAATTTCCTTTCTCCCTTTTCTAATGCAGCTAACAAATGGGGTGTTGCTCTCTTTTTATAGAGTGCAATTAGTGGATGCGTTTTGCCTTCTTCTTCAATTTGAATTACATCATTTTCATCGGTGATATTGGCTAGAATTATTTCTAATACCGACGTTTGAATTAAAGGAACATCACAGCTGAGCACTATATTTAATTCTGTATTTG